>OMJF01000252.1 GCA_900299285.1 Anabaena sp. 54
TCAAACCCAACTAAATTCCTCAAAGTCCCCCTTTTTAAGGGGGATTTAGGGGGATCTGCGGGTGTGAAATACCACAGGAAAAAGTTATTAAATAATCAGTAAATTGAGTTAAAATAATAATACTTTACTTTGTCCAAATCACAAAAAGCTAGTAGGTTGGGTTAAACGATAGTGAAACCCAACATAAGCGTCCGGTGGCGCTGTCTCTTAACCCGAACTCCAAAACATGGATAAGGTATTTGGTCAAGGAGATATTTCGCTAATTTTAATCTTTAATTTTAATTTACCCGTGTATTCTACCCTAGAGCAAAAATATCAACGTATTCAAAAGGAGTTAATGGCCGGGGCGTTGGCTTTGGCTTGTATTTTTTTAATTGGCACTTTATGGTATTCTCTAGTGGAAGGCTGGTCATGGGAAGATGCGGCTTATATGACTGTGATTACCTTAGCTACCGTCGGTTATGGGGAAACTCACCCCTTGGGTAGTCGCGGTCGTTTGTTTACCATAGCCTTGATTTTAATGGGTGTGGTCAATCTTGGTTATATTGTCAATAGGTTTACGGCCGCAGTCATTGAAGGCTATTTTTTAGAGGGAATTCGACTCCGACAACAAAGGCGTTTAATGGAATCATTATCAGGTCATTATATCATCTGTGGATTTAGCCGCACCGGGCGACAAATTGCTAAGGAGTTTCAAGCTGAAGGTGTTTCTTTTGTAGTCATTGACTCAGAAATCGAATCCGCGCAAAAAGCCCAGGAACTTGGTTATATTGTTTACCAGGGTGATGCCACATTAGATGATAGTTTACTCAAAGCTGGTATTCTGAAAGCAATTTGCATTGTAGCCGCTTTACCTTCAGATGCAGAAAATTTATATACTGTACTGTCAGCAAAAGCACTGAATCCTCAAATTAGGGCGATCGCTCGCGCTAGTACAGAAGAATCATTACAAAAATTACAGAGAGGCGGTGCAGATGCAGTAATTTCACCGTATATTACCGGCGGTAAACGTATGGCCGCAGCAGCCCTGAGACCACAGATTCTAGACTTTGTAGACGGGATTCTTTCAGGTGCAGACCGGGAATTATATATGGAAGAATTTTTACTAGATATGGGTCAGTGTCCCTTTATTGGTCAAACTTTACAAAAAGCTAAATTGCGATCGCAATCCGGGGCTTTAGTTCTAGCAATTCGCCGCTTTGATGGTAAACTCATTGGTGGACCGACTGGAGACACGGTGTTAATGTCAGGAGATACTTTGATTTGTATGGGTACTGCTGAACAATTACGGGGTTTAAATCAACTTCTGTGTCCTATCAATTCTCAGCCATTACGAAGACCAAAAAATAACTAAAATACTCGTTTTTATTGGCAGAATATAGATTATATTAACCACGAAGACGCAAAGACCGCGAAGGAAGAAGGAAAAAATAAGTTGATCGGTAATAGTATAATTACTGTAAAATTTGTATAAGATATTACGATAGTAAATTTGACAATCCTAGTATGACTAGATCTTGTGGTGCGGGCATCCTGCCGGCTATAATTATACTTTAAGTGTAGTATAGCTTAACTTATAAAAATTATGAAACTAGCTTTCGTCGCGGCTACTATTTTTACCTTGACTTTAGGGCTTTACACTGAAGTATCTGCTGCACCTGTAAAAACACCTGCTAAAAAACCTGTAACAACTACTAAAACTCCTGCTAAAAAGCCTGTAACAACTACTAAAAATCCTCAGAAAAAGCCTGTAAAAACTACTAAAAATCCTCAGAAAAAGCCTGTAAAAACTGTAGAAATACCCATGATAACTGAAAAAGAACCTGTAAAAATATTTATTACACCCATAATAGCACCAGAAGAAACACCTGCTAAAAAACCTGTTACAAATGTCAAAACACCAAAGGATTTTTTACAATGGTGTGACCCAAAAGCCAAGTTACCGCAAGAGACGAGATACACAGTTGAAGTATTATTAAAAATTGCTGGTACAAAAAACTGTACTCAAGCCAATCAAAGACTGATTAAATTGACTACTCTCAACCTCTGGAGAAGTCAAATTAGTGATATCAAACCTTTATCAAGCTTGACTAATTTAACTGCTTTGAATTTATGGGAAAATCAAATTAGTGATCTCAAACCTTTAGCAAACTTGACTAATTTAACTTCTCTGGACTTAGGAGGAAATCAAATTAGTGATATCCAACCTTTATCAAGTTTGACTAAGTTAACTACCCTGAATTTGTGGGAAAATCAAATTAGCGATATCCAACCTTTATCTAATTTGACTAATTTAACTTTTATCTCTTTGTGGAAAAATCAAATTAGCGATATTAAACCTTTATCTAATTTGACTAATTTAACTTTTATTTCCTTGTGGAAAAATCAAATTAGCGATATTAAACCTTTGTCAAACTTGAATAATTTAACTTCTCTCGACTTGAAAGAAAATCGGGTTAGTGATATTGAAAGTTTGTCAAATTTAACTAAATTGACCACTGTTTATCTGGGAGGAAATCAAATCAGTAATATTCAATCTTTGTCAAAGCTAACTCAATTAACTGCTGTTTTTTTAGAGAAAAATCAAATCCAAAATATCCAGTCTTTATCTGCTTTGGAGAATTTACGGACTCTTAAAGTTCAAAATAACCCGCTTATTTCTAAACAATGTCCTATCCGACCAGAATCTAATTGTCGTTTTAGTTTTTAGCAAATCACTAACAGGGTGTTTGAAAAACATGATTAATGTATCAAATATTTTTGACCCCTCCCTAACCCTCTCCTTAATAAGGGGAGAGAACCGGATTTTCTAATTTCTCCCCTTTATAAAGAAACCGAATTTTCTGATTTCTCCCCTTTATAAAGGGGGACTAAGGGGGTAACACAGGACACCACCTTTAAAACATCTTCTAAAACATCCTCTAAAGAGTTATAAATCACTAAAATCATGAAACTAAGACTAGTAGCAACCACCATTTTTACCTTGACATTAGGATTTTACACCCCAAAAGTCACCGCAGCACCCACAAAAACACCCAAGACCTTTACAGAATGGTGTCAACAAAAAGCCAGTTTATCTAAAGAGACGAGAGGAACGGTAGAAGCATTATTAAAAGTTGCTAAAACCCGAAATTGTAGTCAAGCTAATCAAACCCTGACTAATTTGACTGAACTTGACCTGAATAAAAATCAAATCAGCGATATCAAACCTTTATCTAGTTTCTCTAAATTGACTGAACTTGACCTTTCAGGAAATCAAATTAGCGATATCAAATCTTTGTCTAACCTGACTAAGTTGACTTATCTTGGTCTTTCAGCAAATAAAATCAGGGACATCAAACCTTTGTCTAACCTGATTAATTTGACTACTCTTTACCTTTCGGAAAATCAAATCAGTAATACCGCACCTTTATCTAATCTAAATAAATTGACTTCTCTTTACCTAAATAAAAATCAAATCAGTAATACCGCACCTTTATCTAATCTGAATAAATTGACTTCTCTTTACCTTGATAAAAATCAAATCAGCAATATCAAACCCCTGTCTAAACTGACTAAATTGACTTCTCTGGGTCTTTCAGAAAATCAAATCAGTGATATCAAATCTTGATCTAATCTGAATAAATTGACTTCTCTTGATCTTCCTGTAAATAAAATCAGGGACATCAAACCTTTGTCTAATCTCACTAATTTGACTGAACTTGACCTTAGAGAAAATCCACTTATCTCTAAACAGTGTCCCCTGAAACCAGCGTCTATTTGTAAGTTTTAGTCCGGTTATATTTTGGTGCGTTATGGACTTACTAACGCACTCTGAAAATACTCAATTTCACTGAATATTCCCCGCCTAAAAATGTCAATTTGGACAAAAATCCTATTCTACTAAATTATGTTTTATCGCAAACCTAACCAATTCAGCACGATTACTGGTTTCTGTTTTTCTCAATAAACTACTCACATATTTCTCCACTGTACGTGGACTTAAATGTAAATGATTACCAATTTCCACGTTAGAAAAACCATGAGTTAATAGTTCTAAAACTTCCTTTTCCCTCACAGTTAGTGGTGTCAATACTTGAGATATCTGAACCTGACTAGATACAGAAATATGACCGTTTTCTGCCTTTGTATAAGTTAAATTACGGTTGTTATCCTGGTAAATAAAACGACATTCTGATTGGATAATTTGCGATCGCTCTAATAAACTACGTATAGCAGCGGCTAACTCCTCCAACTCAAACGGCTTAGGCAAATATAAATCACAACCAGATTGATACCCTAAAATTCGTTCTGGGATTTTGGTTCTCGCTGTTAGTAAAATTACAGGTAATAATCGAAACTCTGATAATTGACGAACACGACGCACCAACTCATAACCATTCATTAGTGGCATCATAATATCTGTCACTAGCAAATCAGGATGATGTTTTTCCAGCATAGATAAAGCATCTATGCCATTATCAGTAGTAATTACATGATAACCGGATAGATCAAGATAATCACTAATGGATAAACGAGTACCTATATCGTCATCTGCGATTAGAATAGTCAAGGGCATGGATAGTACACCCCTATAATTTTTTTAACTGAGTCATGTGCCACCATGAGAAATATCAATAGACACAGGCTAGAATCGTAATCTTATTCTTGATAATATGACAAAAATACCTGTTAATGTCTCCTGAGTCAAGATTTTATAAAGAAAATCTTAAATTTTTAGAAATGCTTGACAAAACTTTACGTAATTGAAAAGAGAGGTTTAATTTAGCCGTGACCGTTCTGTGTGAACTACAATGAACAAAAGGACGTTGCTGATAGCCTCAATAAGGTATCAATATCTCAAACTTGGCGGCTTTGCTTCTTTGCGCCTTTGCGCGAAACATACATGATGCAACCCAAATAAAAAAGTTAGTCTAAAAAATTTTTAGGCTTATTTATGAAAACTCAAGAAGATTGTCAATGAGTGATAAACAGAGTGAAGGTTACAAAACAATTTGTGATAATCGTCAAGCGCGGTTTCGGTATGAAATCCTAGAAACCTATGAAGCGGGAATTGAATTGACGGGAACTGAGGTAAAATCAATTCGTGGAGGTAAAGCCAATCTCCAAGATGGTTATGCTTTAATTCGTGACGGTGAAGCATGGTTAATTAATGTACATATTTCTCCTTATACTTCCAGCGGTGCATATTTTAATCACGAACCAAGACGAACACGCAAGCTACTACTTCATAAACAAGAATTGCGTAAGCTAATTGGTAAGGTGGAACAGGAGGGTTTAACCCTAGTCCCGTTGAAAATGTACCTCAAACGGGGTTGGGTCAAGGTAGTTATTGCCCTGGGTAGGGGTAAAAAGCTACATGATAAACGGGAAAGTATTAAACGTCGTGATGACCAACGGAGTATGCAAAGGGCAATGAAGAGGTTTTAAGGGACACTCTTCCCCAACTCTCCCTTAGTAAAAAGAGGGAGAACGAGAGATTATATCATGTCCGGTTGAACACTTATCATATCTGTTGAGGCTGGTAATAGGTAATTGGTAATTGGGAAAAGGCAATACGCAGAATTTTTGGATAGGCTATTAATTAACTAGGAAATACATCATGAATATTCAAGTTAAACCAGAAACTCAGGAATTGATACAGGCTTATATTGCTACAGGTCACTACACTAATGCTGATGAGGTGATAATTAAAGCACTTAAATTATTATCGGAGTGGGAGAAGGGGTATCAGGAATGGGAACAGGAAACACGCGAAAAGCTGGCTGTAGGACTTGCCCAAGTTGAACAAGGTGAGGTGATTGATGGTGATGTTGTTATGGCCAGATTACATGAAAAAATTAGGCAGGCGCGTGAGAGTCAAAAATAATGGAATATGTTTTATCTGTAGAGGCAACTAAGGATTTAGAAGATATTTTAGATTATTTTCTCCAACGTAATATTGATGTGGGGGAAAATTTTGTTCAGGAGTTTAATAATAAGTGTCGCAATATAGCGAGGTTTCCTAAAATCGGGCGTAGTTATGGAACTATGGATTCTGTGTTAAGGGGTATTCCCATTGATGGATATATTATTTTTTATCGGGTGTTTGAAAATAGTATTGTCATTGTGCGGGTTGTTAGTGGTTATCGAGATTTAGAATCTTTGTTTTTCGAATCAGATAAATAACAACGAGATTACTTAGAGGATGTCTGAAAATAATTTTACCAATTAAGAGGATGAAAAGCCGTATCACTTTTATCATCACACTTGGATTCAACATCATTTGATGTACATGGAGAATATGAATATAATTTACCAGAAGTAATCTTCAAAAATCAAAAAGAATCAGGTACTTTAAAAAAAGAAAATGAAGAAAAATTTGCTTGTGTTGCTGATGCTAGAAAATAATTAACCAAAATAAGTAAAGAATTTAAATATCATCAGGTAGAAAATATCGAAATCACAGAAAAAATTCCTAACATCAAAGAAGAGAATCAATATTATATTAATATCTTGTGGGATGGGCATCTTGCCTGTGCTTCATATTTAGCGGGCAAGATGCCCGCAACACAAGCAAATTTTGGGTATTTTTTTAACCAACAACATCACAAACCAGTTAAGTATCTTTACTGTTTATAGGGTGTTAAAGGTTGCCAAAAGCTGGCAACTAAAGCTACAGTAAACCACCACAGGGTATTGACTTCAGGACGATAAAAGACTGTATCAACTAGTCCATGAGATAGTATACCTACAAGAACAGCGATCGCTCCACTTAACCAAAATACTTGAGTATTTTTACTTTGTCTTAATTGTTTTATCTGGGAAATTCCTGTATTAACAGTGACGACTATTAACCACAGAAAACAAGTAAAACCTAAAAAGCCGGTTTCGACAATTGTTTCTAAAAATACAGAATAGGCACTTAAAGCAGTAAAACGAGGCCTTTGATAGAGGGGATAAACATGATTAAAAGAATTGTGACCTGGTCCAATACCAATAATCGGGCGATCGCGTATCATTTGAAATACGGAATCCCACACATTTTTGCGAAAGTTATTACTGCTATCCTTTCTATCAGCGAATATACTGAGAACTCTTTCCCGAAAAGGTTCAACAAAGATCATTGCCATTGCTAATATCCCAACCACACTTCCCAGGAATATTGGTAAAGACCAGTTCCGCCATATTAACATCATCTGGGGTGGTATTTTTATACCCAATAAATTCTCAATTTTGGAGTCAGCAAAAACAAAAATCAGTAATACCGCAACCGTTAATAATCCTACCAATAAAGCAATCCAGCCACCCCGACTAAAAGTAAGAATTAGAGTTACACTATTGACAATAAACATCGTCAGTGCTAAACTCTTTCTGATCCAACCCGGCCAAGCAAAAATGGCGACAAAGCTGAAAATTACAGCCGGTAAAAGATATCCAGCCAGTAAATTAGGATTACCCAAATAACTATAAACTCTGGTAGTCTTAGCCAAGGGAGATTCTGGGTCTACCCAAGTAGCTAAAGCCTTCGCACCAAAAAACCATTGTCGTATTCCATAGACACTAACAATGAGAGATATATGTAAATAAACGGTAATCAACCACGAGCGAAATCGGGGGACTCTTAAGACTCTAGCACAGAGGGCAAATAATAACAAATAAAGGGTTAAGGTTTGTAAATCACTCAAAGCGGCCTTTTTTACTGGTGATAAGGCTGTAGCTACCGCAGCAATACCCCAGTATAACAATACTAGCAGATGAATAGGAGTGAAGGATGTGGCAGAGGCAGAGGCGGGTGTGACTTCCTCAGATAAAGTTAACAGCAACCATAAACCCACACAAGCCAATAGTAATAAACCGATTAAAGTGCTAGAAACGAAGGGTGTAAGAGTATAAAGGAGGCTAAGTAAGCCCACAGCAATCATATCTCCCCACTGGATAAGAATACTACTTTGTCGCCAAGAAAGCAAGGACCCCACCAGCAAACGATGTAAGTAACTGCTAGACAGATATTCTTTAAGTGGTAAGGAAGATAAAGTCAATCTTTCCCAGACTAAATTCATGAAGAAAAAATAGAGAATTGAATAGATAGAGTTTTCTACCCCAACTCATTGTAGACTAATCAATTGGAAAAATTTTTGTCATTGTTTACGGAGAAACCTGCCAAAGTTTAATTAAGTTATCTTCATTACCACTAACTAAAAATTTACCGTCAGTGCTGAAAGACAAAGAAGTAATATTATTACCATGTCCTATGAGTGTTATTATTTCCTCTCCTGTGGCTACATTCCAGATTTTAAGGGTGTAATAATTTGTATCACCCAAGGTACTCCGGCCAGCACTGGCTAAAATTTTACCATTGGGACTAAAAGCAATAGTGTTAATATTATTATTCTCTACTGAGATAGTCCGAATTAGTGTTAAAGTTTGTAAATTCCATAATTTGAGAGTGCGATCGCGGCTAGAACTTGCTAAAATTTTACCGTCAGGACTAAAAGCCACAGCTATAACCGTTTGTGAACTAGTAGTTAAAGTCTGAATTGGTTGTTGTTGATGAATATTCCATAATTTTATAGTTTTATCAAAACTACCACTTGCCAAAGTTACACCATTGGGGTTAATATCTACAGAACGTACCCAAGATTTATGAGCGGTTAAAGTGCGAATTAACTTACCTGTGATTAAATCCCAAACCTTGATAGTTTGATCATCACTAGCACTAACTAAAGTTTTTCCATCAGCAGTAATAACTAAACTATGAATCGCATCGGTATGATCAGTTAAAGTGTGAATTAATTGATTTGTTTGTAAATTCCAAATTTTGATAGTTTGATCATCACTACCACTAGCTAAAATTTTACCATCAGCAGAGATAGCTAATGCGTTGACATTTTGGGAATGTCCGTCTAGAGTCCTAATTTCTTTACCGGTGATCACATCCCATATTTTCAGATTACCATAACATTTAGTATCATTATTTTCCTGACAATCACCTCCACTAATAATTAGTTTACCATCTGGACTTATCACCACAGATAAAACTTTACTTTTATGTCCAGAAAAAGTATTTACCAAAGACAAATATTGTTCAGTTTTTTGCGGTTGATTCAAATTAAAAGAAAAATCGGAGTTAAACTTATGAAATTCTCGATAACAAAACTCTCCCAAAGTGAAAAAAATAATTAACCCAAACAGAAAAATAAAATTTCGCAATAAAAATTTTTTCGTGTAACTTATCTGAGAATACTTAGCAGGTAATTTATTAATTTTACTACTTGCTTCTGGGAGCATAAGAGTATGTTTTTTCATCAAATCTCTCATGACTTCATCCGCAGATTGATAGCGATTTTGTATTTCTTTCTGTAGTAGCTTATCCATGATTTCTAATAATTCTTTATTTACGGGAAAACGTAAATATTTTTGCCAATTTTCCACCCAACTATAGCCATGTTCTATCCATAATTGAAAAGGAGAAATCCCCGTTAGTAAATGAAAACAAGTAGCACCTAAACCAAACAAATCACTGGCGGGGTAAGCTTTTCCGTCTCTAATTTGTTCAATAGGAGAATAACCATGAGAACCAATAGAAGTACCATTTTTTCCCTGTACTCTTACTGTCAATTTTTTAGAAGAACCAAAATCAATTAGTATCAATCTTCCATCAGATTGACGACGAATAATATTTTCTGGTTTAATATCACGATGAATTACTCCATGTTGATGTACAAATTTAATAATTGGTAATAAATCTAATAAAATAGATTGAATATCCCAATCTCTATAAACTTTTCGAGAATTTAACTCATTCAGCAGATTTTGACCATCAATAAATTGCTGAACTAAATATAGACAATTATTCTGTTGAAAATAGGCTATTAAAGTAGGAATTTGAGGGTGTTCTCCTAATTGCTGTAATCGCTTTGCTTCCTCTGAAAATAACTGAATTGCTTTTTTTTGTGACCAAGTACCTTGAAATTTTGGAGCTAATTGTTTAATGACACATAATTCATTTAATTTATCAATATCTTCAGCAATATAAGTTCTTCCAAACCCTCCCTCATTAGAAAGTAAACGAATAACACGAAACCGATTTCTCAAAAGTGCTACTAAAGGAGTTTGACAACTTTGACAAACTTGATAATTATCTGGATTTTGCGGATTTGAACAGTCAGGATTTAGACAGCAGATCATAATCTATATAGCGCATCTGCATGATAAAATATATATAGTCTAATAATATTAGCAATTAGTAATTTACGTCACTTAAAATATAGAAAAGCACAAAAAATATATTATTACTAATTTCCCTAATTATATATCAATTCTCAGAAAAAATAACGGCATTTTGCCATTTAATTATTCAATATTTAATATTGACTATAATATAATATTGATGAATATACCCCAATTCCTCAAAAAATCGGGGATCTGAAACTTTTGACATTCAATACTTGTAATATACTAACTCAAGTTGCTAGTTATCTAGTTGAGGCTGGTAATGGGTAATTGGTAATGGGTAATTGGTGAGTAATTTTCTGTTTTCATCCTGTTCATCCTTTAA
>OMJF01000253.1 GCA_900299285.1 Anabaena sp. 54
ATTATGAATGGGAGTAGTAGACAGTCTGGGCGACTAGAAGTTGCGGCTATACAGACAAAACCCATCTTCATGGGTTTCAAACCCTAATTATGAATGGGAAATTTAGATTGGAGTAGATTTCTAACAGCTACTTCTAAATCACTTTCTTTTAATAAAGATTCTCCCATAATCACTGTTTGTACCCCAGCGTCAGCAACTAAAGATAAATCATCAGGGGTTTCTATTCCTGATTCACTAATCACTAAAATTCCTAACTTTTGGAGTTGAGATCTCCTAGTTGCTAATAATTCCTGAGTGGTGTTAATATTGACGGTAAAATCAGTTAAATTCTGATTATTAATGGAAATTATCCGTATATCTTCCAATTCCAGAACTCTATCCAAATCAGTTAAATTATGAACTTGGACTACAGCATTCATTCCTAAGTAGTGAATTACTCGTAAAAAGTTTTTTAGGTCTTTATCTGCAAGAATAGCAGCTATTAATAATACCGCATCTGCACCAGCGGCACGCGCTAAATAAATTTGGCAAGGATCAATGATAAAATCTTTGCAGAGTAAAGGTAATGCTACTCGATATCTGATAGCACGCAAATGATCAAAACCACCTTGAAAAAACTTTTGATCAGTGACAACAGATATACAAGATGCTCCTCCACGTTTATAGGACTGAGCAATAGTAACTGGTTCAAAATCTTGTCTAATTACACTTTGATAAAAGGATACTTTTCTTACTTCTGCAATTAAACTAGGTTTATAAACACTCTGCTGTAAAGCCGTCAAAAAGTCCCGCACCGTAGGAGCAGCAGTTAACTGACGTTGCAAGGAAGCCCAAGACATATCTTGCTGCATTTGCGCAACTTCTAGTTTTTTATACCACACAATTTCTTTGAGAATTGCTTGCATTTGAGGATGATAAATTGTGATTGGATAGATAATAAAATCTGTAGGAGGGTAATAAATTATTTTATTGTTTGTGAAACTTCACCTTTCCTTTTTCTTGTCTGAAAAAAATTACAATATAGTTCAAAACCGTAGCCACTTTGATTTGACATCAAATCTATCAACTTTTGCCACAGGTGGCTGATTTTGCTCGGAATTACCGAGTAAACGGTTAGTTTTCAGTAATCTAATATATGTACGATAAGGTATATAATCTGTAGGATTGTAACCAGAAAATTGTAAAACTAAAACACAAGCCCAAGAATATTTTCCGCCTATAATTGCTTTAATTATTTGTTCTATTTGCTCAGTCTTGATCTTTTTGCTAATAGATGGATTATACCCAGTAATATCTTGGTTCATGATTTTTCTCCTGTTTGTCAATCAGATAAGAATGATGTGATGATTTTTAAGGATTTTACCGCTATTTATCACTCACGGTTTCTTTACTAAGACTATCTAAATTGAAGATCGCAATACATGAACTATTTTTTGATTGATATGACTATTTTTTTGCTCTTATTTTTTTAAATTTTTGTTAAGTATTAAAATCAGTATCATAATTTTGATTTTGATCAGACGTACGCAATTATCACACAAAGTTATCATATCATGTAGTCAGGGCTTTAGCCCTGATGTGTGTACCCATAATAAGCTGTTACGCAACTAAACTGTGTAATCTTGGTCTTAGGTCTTGTGAAGCTGGCTGTTAACCCTTTCAGTAATACCTCCACAACTTGGCCTTTCTCACCAACCTAGCCAACCACTAATCACGTTATGATAATAGATAGTCTACTTGTAAATTATGATTGAGTGAATTATTCTGCCTCTGCTAATGACATTGACCTGGAGTTAATATTCCCCTTTGAGTTAGATCAATTCCAGAAGGAAGCGATTTCTTCTCTAAATGCTGACCGTTCTGTAGTGGTCTGCGCCCCCACAGGCTCAGGAAAGACTTTAATTGGGGAATATGCTATCTATCGTGCCTTATCTCGCGGGAAACGGGTATTTTACACCACTCCTCTCAAGGCGTTATCTAATCAAAAACTGCGGGACTTCCGCGAAAAGTTTGGCTTTGATCAAGTTGGACTCCTGACGGGAGACGCTTCTATCCATCGAGATGCACCAATTTTGGTGATGACTACGGAAATTTTCCGTAATATGCTCTATGGCACGCCCATAGGTCAAATTGGCATCTCTTTGACAGATGTTGAGGCTGTAGTGCTAGATGAGTGCCACTACATGAACGATCGCCAACGGGGTACTGTGTGGGAAGAATCCATTATTTACTGTCCCCGATCTATCCAACTTGTAGCGCTTTCTGCTACCGTTGCCAACAGTGATCAACTCACTAGTTGGTTAAATCATGTTCATGGTCCAACGGACCTAATTTACTCCGATTTTAGCCCTGTTCCCCTAGAATTTAACTTTTGTAATCCCAAGGGCTTATTTCCGTTATTAAATGAAACTAATACCAAAATTAACCCCCGCTTGCTAAAACGGGCTAAAAAGGGATATTGGGAAAAGGGTAAAACTGGAAGACCAGAACCACCCGGTATTATTTATACTCTTAACCAGTTGCAAGAGCGGGATATGCTACCGGCAATTTACTTTATTTTCAGTCGTCGAGGCTGTGATAAGGCGGTTGAAGAAGTTGGTGATTTATGGTTAGTCAATAATGATGAGTCTCAAATTTTACGCTGCTACATTGATGATTTTTTACGTAAAAACCCTGAAGCTGCCCGGTCTGGACAAGTTGCCCCATTATACCGAGGAGTAGCTGCTCATCATGCGGGTATTTTACCAGCTTGGAAGGGATTAGTTGAAGAACTCTTTCAACAGGGATTAATTAAAGTAGTATTCGCTACGGAAACCTTGGCAGCGGGAATTAATATGCCTGCAAGGACTACAGTAATTTCTACTTTATCTAAGCGGACTGATAATGGACATCGCTTACTCAATGCTTCGGAATTTTTGCAAATGGCTGGACGGGCAGGTCGTCGGGGGATGGATCTACAAGGTTATGTAGTGACATTGCAAACCCCCTTTGAAGGAGCTAAGGAAGCATCTTATTTAGCCACATCTAAGGCTGATCCTCTTGTAAGTCAGTTTACACCCAGCTATGGTATGGTATTAAACCTCTTGCAAACTCATACCATAGAAAAAGCCAGAGAACTAATAGAACGCAGTTTTGGACAATATATGTCTAATTTGCATCTACAACCAGATTTTGAAGAATTAGGGCAATTTAAAGCTGAATTAGCGCAAATTCAACGACAACTGGCAGCTATTGATGAAAATGAATTAATGGTGTATGAAAAATTACGTCAAAGATTGAAAGTAGAACGGCAAATTTTCAAAACACTGCAAGAACAAGCACAGGAGGATAGAAAAGCCCAATTAGCAATGATGCTAGATTTTGCCATATCTGGGACTATGTTGAGTCTCCAAGACAGAAGTTCCATGTCACCTTTACCGATAACAGTAGTATTAATTGATAAGGCTGTGAGTGCTGGTGAAATCTCTTACTTTGTCTGCTTGGGTCAAAATAATCGTTGGTATGTAGTAACCTCGGCAGATATATTAGATATGTATGCAGAAATGCCACGGGTAGAAGTACCAGAGGATATTATACCACCTTCAGAATTGAGCTTAAAAAAACGAAACTCTATACGTGGTGATGAAAGCACAATTGCTATTGCTCAAAGCATACCCAAACCCGAAGAATTTAATCATCTACCAACTCAAGTAAAAGAACAACTTAGTCGCCTAACCGCCGTTCAAGAACAATTAGAAAATCATCCCATCTATAAATCGGGAAATATTGCCAAAATCTTGAAAAATAGGGCGCGTTGTGTGGAATTGGAGGCAGAAATCGAACATTTAGAAGAACAAGTATCATTACAATCTCAAAGATACTGGGAGGAATTTCTTTGTTTAATTGAAATTTTGCAGTCATTTAAATGTTTAGATAATTTAATACCGACAAAATTAGGAGAGATTGCGGCGGCCATTCGCGGTGAAAATGAGTTATGGTTAGGTTTAGTTTTAGCTAGTGGGGAATTAGACAATATCAGTCCCCATAACTTAGCAGCAGTAGTAGCAGCTTTAGTGACTGAAAGCCCCCGTCCAGATACTAAAGTTGACTTTAATTTATCCACGGAAGCAGATACAGCCTGGTTAGCATTGCAACCTATTCGTCGTTCTGTGCTAAAAGTGCAGTATCGTCATGGTGTGGCTTTACCAGTAGGCTTAGAAACTCGCTTTATCAGCTTGATTTCCTTGGTGGAACAGTGGGCTTTAGGGATAGAATGGAAGGTATTATGCGAAAAAACTACTTTAGATGAAGGGGACGTAGTGCGAATTTTACGGCGAACTCTGGATTTATTATCCCAGATTCCTCATGTGCCTAATTTATCAGAGGTATTGCGGCGTAATGCTCAACGGGCTATACAGTTAATTGATAGATTCCCCGTGAATGAAGCAGTGGAGTAAATCAGACCATGCTTAAATTAAACCATTATTAAATCATTGTGGGACAGGCATCTTGCCTGTCCGGGCTGTTCAAGAATACAGAATGTAGACAAAGAGTAGATTTAATCTTATTTAAATAGGTATAGTCTCTAAATAGGGCTTGCTGAATAAGTTGTCTGTGAGGGCAGGGAACTCTTAACAGCTAACAGGGAATAGGGAATAAATTAGTGTGTACTTTATTAGATTGGGAAAGGCTATATTTTACTACTTATTATTAATTACAATTACAGCATTTTCTGTTGTAATAATGTGCAGCTTGGGCGGGCAAGATGCCCACCCCACAAGAGTTTCATGATTATGATTTGTACCTCATAAGAACGA
>OMJF01000254.1 GCA_900299285.1 Anabaena sp. 54
AGGTCGAAAATCTCCAGGAAAATAAAATGATTCGTTATTCCAAATCCGAGCTTTTCCGGTTATACCTAAATCTAATACTTTGATCATGAGTCAATCCCCCAAGCTTTTCGCCAATTTCTGTTAAAATCTTCTGGGTAAGCTTTAATTACTTCAGGATGATATAAACTGCATGGTGATACACTATAATGTGCTATAGCCCGGATGTGCTGTATACCAATCATAACCTTTTTCCATGAGTTCTGCTTCTTTTAGTTCATGAAAGTAAAAACTAGCATCAGAATTACATATTTTGTGTCCCAAATCTAAAGCTGTTTGTAGTCTATCAATCATTTTTGGACTTGGTAAGAACTCATTAAACTTACTGATATGTTTTCTGACTATATCAACTTTTTCATATTCAACATCATATTCTTGATTAGTTAATGTTCCAAAAAACATTTCATCAGAATTTACAGACACAAAGAACAACCCACTTTTATCTAACTTAATTACATTGTCTCAGCATCAGCATAAATAATAACCATAATTTACACAAGCTATTCTCTAACCAGTCCATAAAAATCTCCCCATAGTGGGATTTGTTGACAGATAAACGCTAAAATTGACAATTGGAGAGTTAAACTATGCTATGTTTGATATATTGCCTTTTCGCTTTGAAATAGATAAAGTTGCGATCGCTGGTGCTTGTTTATGGGCTTTAGCGTTATATTTGAGTTTTTCACAGGTTAGAGAATGGGTAACGACACAACTCAACCGCTGGTTTAATTTTGCTGAACGTTTCCTATACACTAGTCAATCAGAATTTGACAAGACTCGTCAAGCCAGAGAAGCGCAAAATTCCTTTTATGCTTCACTATTTAGCATTTTCCCCTTTTTAATATTTGGTGGTTTATCTAACTGGATTTTAGATATCAGTTTAGGTAATAGTTGGGGAGTTAGCATTGGTATACTTGTTTGTATGGGTGCTGGTGTGTATGAATTAGGACGCAGAAACGGGGAAGAGGAAGAATAAATTATATCCTTTCAATCATAGTTATTTCCTCATCAGTTAATTCATAAAGTTCATAAACTAATTGATTGATTTGTCTATCAGTAGCTTGAATTTGTTGCTGAATCATTCTTTTAGATGGGGGTGTATTTGCTTGATTGAGTTGTTGATGAAGATAAAGCATTTGTTGTACCAAATTAACAATTAAATCATGTTTTTGCTTCTCTACTATTTGAGAATTATCAATAATTTTAATAGGAAGATTGCGAATAAACCGAGATTCAAAACTATAGTAACCACCTCTCATTGATGTAGATGATTTTTTGAGATAAAATTCTAGGACTTTACTATTTAACAAACCTAAAATGTATTCCCATGAATAATTAGATTTTACTAAAATTCCATATCCTCCAGCGACACCACCCGTAAAAAAGATTTCCCCTGTTTTGTCCCATGTAAATGATGAACCAGTAGCAATATCAGGAGTAAATATTTTTGGTAAATTCATGACATTTAAAGCTTGAAATCTACTATATCCATACCAATTTTCTCCTAACATTTTACTATTTTCTCTATTTTCTAAATAATCTTTATTATCTAGTAAGTAATTCCAGGTTAAAGGATACTCACTTTCAAAGGTATTCATAGAAATTAATTCCATAGAACCATTATTTTTAAGCATATAGGGAAAAATCATCAACTTATTAGTTTTAGACAAATAATATCTTTTACTATCACCACCTTTAATCAAAGGATGTAGTAAATTAGATTCTAGCCAGTATGCTATTTGTTTTTGTTTTGAAAAAACCTGGATTAAATTATCTTCCCGTGATAATTCTTCGACAATATATATTTTATCAGCACTGGTTTTAATTCCTTGAAAAATCCTTTCTGTTACATCTTCTAGTCTAGATTTAATTTGTTGTAATTTTGTAAATAATTTAGCATCTTCTCCGAGAATAAAATTCCATGCTGAAGCTGAAATTAATGAATAATTAATAATTCCTGTTTGACTATTATGATTATTTTTCCAGTCCATTAAATCAATAACTTTTTCTACTTCTAAATCAGATTGTTGTGATTTTCTCAAGAAAAGCAAACAAGTATAAGTCGAAACTTTTGAAAACACTTGTTGATCTCCAAAATGCACTATTTTATGAAGATATTTACCTTCAGCAATTAATTTCCTGATAGATTCCCCATATTGAGCATTAAAAAACTTATGGGGTAAAATAAAACCTAAATAGCCATCTTTTCTTAATAGTTCTAATCCCTTTTCAATAAAGACAACATAAATATCATAATTTCCCTTACTAGCAGAAACATACTGTTGTTTATAAAATTCAACTTCTAAAGCAGCCCATTCTTTTAAAGCTTGGATTCTAATATAGGGAGGATTACCAATAACTACATCAAAACCACCTCTTTTAATAATAGCAGAAAAAGCCAATTTCCAGTCAAAAATATTAACTCTATAAGCGGTATTTTCGTCTAAAAAATTTAATTGAGTATGGTGATAAAATTCTCCGTCTATCAAGGTATTACCACACTGAATATTATAATCTAAATCAGGTAAAGCCCGTTCTTTAAATAGCTGTAATTGTCTAGTAATTGTTTCTCCTGACTCTCCTTCCAGTACCTTTAATAATAAAGATAATTTAGTCGTCTCTACCGCTTGTTGATCAATATCAACACCATAAATATGAGTTAATAAAATTTGCTTTCTCTCACTTGCGGTTAAACGCCATTGATGATCTGAAATTTGGTAGAATTTATTTTTGTATTTCTGGGGATTTTGTAAATATTGTTCTAAATACCAATCTAGCAGAAATTGATAGGCCACAATTAAAAAAGAACCCGAACCACAAGCAGGATCAAGAATTGTTATATCTGGGATTTTTTCTGGTTTCTTATTTTCTAAAACCTTACCAATAGTTTGTTTAATAATATAATCAACAATATAACTAGGAGTATAATAAACGCCTCCAGCTTTTCTAACTTCTGGTTTGTCTTCAATAACTGCTTGACGACTTGTAGATATTTGAATAACTTTCCCTAAAAATTGTTCATAAACTTGTCCCAAAATTTCCACAGGAATTACAGAAAACTCATAAGGACTTTCGGGAGGATAGAGTTTTCTAATAATTAATATTAAAATAGCATCATCTATAGTTAAACTCAAAGTAAAATCATCAGGATTTTCTCGTCCTTTTTCATCTTGAAAATGAAATAAACCCGAATTATAACGATAATCTGCATTGATAAATAACCGTGCTAATTCTTGATAGATATTCTCTAATTTTAATAAATTCCATAACTGTTGATAAATTTCCATTCCTCTATCTTCACAAATGCGTAAAAAAACAATTCTATTAATCGTCATTTGTACCGCAAAATTTAACTCTCTTTGTTGAATTTGGGGATTTCTCCAAACAATATTAGCAGCTAAATTTTCTCGCCAAATTTCAATTTCTTGAAGAAATTTTTGATCAACAGTAATCCCAGATTTAACTTTAGTTTCTGCAAATTTTTCTAAAGAACCATTTAATACAGCTTCCTTAGAAAAAAGATCATAAATCTCTGGCCATTTTTCCACATATTCTGTATAATGGAAGTGTTTGATTCTCGCTATCAATGGAGAATCATTTTTATTTGGCATAATTCGACAATCATAAACTGCAAATTCTTCAAAATCTGTTAAAATGCTTAAAGATAATTTTGCAGACCAGCCATAACGTCTAACTTGAAAAGCCGCACTCATGTTTTTACCAACATTAACAGCGGGTTTTTTCGCTTCCACAAAAAACTTTCTGACTCCCCCAACCCAAAAACTATAATCAGGTGCTTTGGGTTTGTTTGCGTCGCTAATTTTTAAAGAATCTTCATGAACAACATCTTTATAAATATTAGAAGTTTGTCGTTCATTATTGATATCCCACCCTAAAGCAGCAAAAAAAGGATTAATAAATTCAATTCTGGTTTGTGTTTCATTAATTCCCCCCGCAGGATATAATTCTATCGAAGAGTGAAAATGTTCAACAAGTTTAATAATGCTATCAGGTGCTTTCATATCTGAAAAAATGTTGGTTTTATATAAATCTATAATAACTCTTTTTTGACCAAAATTGCCAACTTTTCCGCAGCCCCACTTTCACCTCTGACACTACGTAATTTATGACGAATATTCTCTAACTTCTCTGGATTTTTTAATAAATCTAAAACCATTTCTCCCACTTCCTCTGGTTGCAATTTACCTACTAATTCTGGTACAATTTCTGCTTGCGCCCAAATATTTGGCCAAGCTAATAAACCCTTATTCTTTGACATCCACCAATTAATTATTTTAGCAAAAAAAGAGCCTAATATCGGTAAATTTGCTAATATTCCTGGTAAACCATCCCAAGAACGCATTGCATCTAATTGTTGCATGGGTAATAATACAATCATGGGTACTGCTAACGCTCCTAATTCTGCGGTATTTGCACCAACTGTAGTTAAACAAATAGAACATTGAGACAATAAATGATAAGCGGGGTTTTCTTGTTTTAATTCTACTGTTAAACCTGTAGAAGTTAGGAAATGATTATTTATTAAATCAGCACCTTGAAAATTAAATACTTTTGTAAATGGGTTCTTTTTAGGATTAGCAAAACTGGCTAAAGTTGGTAGATCTAAAGTTGGCGCAACAGGAATAAAAAACTTTGTCTGGGGTAATTGACTGTGAATATATTCAGCAATAGCTAAGGTTAAAGGTACACCTTGGGTTAACTTGGCTGCTTTTGAACCTGGTAAAAGTCCAATAATGTTAATTTGAGATTGGTAATTTTCAATTTTAGATGTGATTTCATTCTCTGCTGCTTCTAACATTAAATCACCAATTACCGTAAATTTATCTGCATATTTTGGAGAAACATTTTTCGCAATTTCTGCTTTCATAATGGCAAATTTATCTATAAAATTGTGCCAACGTGCTTCCCATTCTGCATAAACTACAGTTTTATATCCTAACTTCTTACCAATAAGAACCGGAAAAATTTGATCACCACCTAAAAATATAACCACACCTTGATTTCTCCATTGCCAATTTTCGGCGGTTTTTCCCCACAGTAAAAATTGCCAAAAATGTTCTGCTGCTTGAACTCTATTAACCTCTGGATAAGCCAAAGCTATAGCAGTTTCTTTACCACTAGCATGGGGACAAGGTGATAAGATTACAGAAATTCTAACTTGAGAAATATCATGTCCTAATTGTTCTCTCAATGCTTTAACAACAGGACGTACCCAGGTTGTTATCTCCCCTGGTCCATTGGTAAGAATGAGAATATCTACTGGAGTCATTTAATTATTACCTCATCAGTTATAAAATATGATTATACTGGTTTAATGAATGAAAATTACCTATTT
This sequence comes from Anabaena sp. 54, assembly GCA_900299285.1. Classification (GTDB taxonomy): domain Bacteria; phylum Cyanobacteriota; class Cyanobacteriia; order Cyanobacteriales; family Nostocaceae; genus Dolichospermum. The sequence goes on from OMJF01000254.1 coordinate 5,393, forward strand.
TTGATCTTTATATTAAGGTGAACAGAGATTTTTTGTTATAATCAGGATGTAATTGTTTGGTTGTCTGTTGGTGGTGAATGTTGTATTTTTATGGATGATGGTAAATAAATTCATCCTCAATTTTTCACTAATAATTATTAAATTATATCCTGTAAATCCTTTAATCGGTGGTTATCTTGATTCTAACAAATTCATCTCCAGTTGTAGAATTAATGAACTTCTTATTTATTGGTTTCATAACAACCAATTTTCTAATTTCAGTTCTGCAATTCTGGATAAGTCAGAATCATTAGATACTAGAATTAAATCCCTGGTAATTGCTGTTGCTGCTATTAAAACATCTGCATCTTGAATGAGAGTACCTTTAGCTTTTAATTGAGCATGAATTTCACAGGATTTTTCAATGATTTCTAAATCATCTAAAAATAATGTTTGATATTTTTGAAAGAATACATGAAACTCAGCTAATTGTTTGACAGCGTTAATTGATATTAGTCCTCTTTTGATTTCATAGTAAGTAATGCAACTAATAAATATTTTTCCTCCTTGAATATTGACTTCTCGAAGTTTGTTATTTAAAGCTGCATTCTTTTTTAAGATGTAACTAACGATATTGGAATCAAGTAAATAATTCACCCTTTTATCTTCCTTCTACTGCTGCATCAAAAATCGCTATTTCTTCTGGTGATAAATCGTTTAATGTTCCAGAAACAGCTTCTAATACGAGAATTTTGTCAATTCTTCTGGTTAAATCATGTTCTTTAATTGCTCTCATTTCTTCTGGTGAAAGTCTGTTAAATAATTCTATCAGCATTTCGGTCATTTCGTATTGGTCTAATTTTACCATGTATAAGCTATTTTTACGAAATAGTTTATCTACTAATGTGGAAATGCGTTCTCTTAGTTCTTGTTGATAATCGGTTAGTTGTTCTTGCATAGTGTTTACTCCGTTTGTAGTTAGTAAAAATCTTGTTCCTATTGATATTATATCATTCAACAAATGAATTTTTGAATACTCATTGAGAAAATTATCTGCGTTTATCTGCGTCCATCTGCGTTCAATTATTACTACTTGTATCGTCTGAATCAGGATGTCCAGGATTTGAGGATGTACAGGATGTAATTTTTTATTTGTTGATAGTGAATGTTGTATTTTTCTGGATGATGGTAAATAAAATTATCCTGAATTTTTCACCAATAATCATTAAATTATATCCTGTAAATCTTTTAATCGGTGGTTATCCTGATTCTGACAAAAAATTCTAACTGACTACAAATCAATTCTTAATTATTGATTAATCTGTAATTTTCCTAGTTTAAGAAATTAAGAACTCCTGATAAAGAAAAAATGTTGGGTTTCATACTTCAACCCAACCTACAAGATCGGCGCAAGCACTGACTTGTCAGTGCTTGCGCTATCGCTCTCTTTTAGTAGACATCATCATGAGAACCTATATTTAAAAGAACCACTATTTCTTCACCAGTTTCATCATCTTTTTCGATGGAAAAAATAATCGGACAGTCATATCCACAAGAACAAGCACCTAAACCATCAAACTCACCTTTTAACTGATGGGTAGCAAGATTAGCAGCAAATAAATCTGTTTCCATTTGCTGCAATGTTTCCTCAACCCGTGCTTGTAAATTCTGATCATGTTTGATGAATTTTCTCAAAGATCGCTTGAAGCGAGAAGTAAGAACCAGTTTTCTCATTATGTTTCATTAGTATTTAAGTAAGTTCTTAACTCAGCGATCGCTTCAGTTGCGGTTTGAGGTTTAAGATTACCAGTTCTAAATTCAGCTAGTGCTTCCTGTGATGAACTTGCTAATTCTTTTCGTCGCATATCAGCTATTCGACGTTGTAGGATACTAATTAGTAGTTCTTGTTGATCAATTGGTAGGTCAGTCACTAGATTGAGAACTTCTTCAAATGTGTTAATTTGTTGCATAAATGCTCTCAACTAAATTACTTTATTTATTTTAGTATTTCTTTTGTAGCTTTGCTAATAATGAAATATCGCACCCCAACATCCCCAAACAGCGATACCTTAGGTCAGCGCTATCTCTTCGAGACGCTATCGCTCTCCCAATTAATATTATAATCAGCGATTCCTACGGAGCGCTTCGCTATCGCCTATTTTTGTTAATTTTTGTTAGAATCAGGATCTACAAGATAGAAACCGCAGATAATTTTTGTCAGAATCATGATATCCAGGATTTGAGGATGTACAGGATGTAATTTTTTGGTTATTTGTTGATAGTGAATGTTGTATTTTTCTGGATGATGGTAAATAAATTCATCCTGAATTTTTCACTAATAATCATTAAATTATATCCTGTAAATCCTTTAATCGGTGGTTATCCTGATTCTGACAAATTCATCTCCATTTGTAGAACTTTTTTTCTATATATTTTTGCTAGACACTACCAAATCATCGCTAAATTCAAAACAAAACTTTTTAAAATATCTTCTCCTGAAACGGTATTAGGGGAATCTAAAATTTCAACTTCTTTTCCTGGTCTATATATTTCCACTTGACGAGATTTACGATTAATTAAGATACCCAAACGTACACCATTAGTGATATATTCTTTCATCTTTTCTTCTATAGTTTTTAAATTATCACTAGGAGAAAGTAACTCAATCACAAAATCAGGACAAATAGGAGGAAACTTTTGTTTTTCTTCCTCAGTTAGAGTATTCCATCTTTCTAATTTTATCCAAGCAGCATCAGGAGAACGATCTGCACCATTTGGTAATTTAAAACAAGTAGAAGAATCAAACGCTATACCAGTACCATCTGTATCAGTCCAATTCATTAATTGCTGAGTGATTCTTGCATTTTTATTTCCCGTTTCTCCTCCTGTTGGTGGCATAATTATTAATTCTCCATTTGCATTTCTTTCAAATCTTAATTCATTGTTTTTTTGACATAGGTTAAAAAATTGCTCATCAGTCATTTCTATTACTGATTCTAAATTGATAGTTAAAGCATTCATGGTTATCTCCTCATTGAGTAATAAGGCGGTAATTTAACTATATCATATTATATACAATGAAATCTATAAGATGAGCGATCTCCTATTTTTGTTAATTTTTGTTATAATCAGGATGTCCAGGATTTGAGGATGTACAGGATGTAATTGTTGTATTTTTCTGGATGATAGTGATTTTCACTAATAATTATTAAATAACATCCTGTAAATCCTTTAATCTGGGACATTTTTTTGTGGCTTCACTGACAGCTAAATTTTTATAAAATTGACTCAAAGGTCAGTGAAAAAAAACGATAATCTCTTGGGTTTCATACTTCAACAGGCAATAAAATAATAGGGATATGTACTCGAAAATTCTGAAAATCATTATCAGTGGAGAGGATGCTATAGCTGCGACGATGAGCAACTGCACAAATCAAAAAATCAGTATTTGAACCCTGAATACCCTTACTGCGGCAAGTATTGAAAAACTCGGCTGCAAGTTCGTAATCTTCAGATATGAGTTCTAAATCAGGGAAAGCGCGGAGGTAATCTCGTAAACGAGTAAATTGTTCAAAATTGCGGATTCCAGAAAGAATTTCTTGACGAATTGCGCCTAGTAAGACAACTTGATCATCAATGATTAAATTCTGCAATATTGTAACTGCTGGGGAAGAATCAGGCAATGTTTTCCGACGCAGAGCTAATGACCAAACCGAAGTATCAACTATAATGCTCATGCTTGATGACGTTGCTGTTTATAGTTATAATCTTCGTCATATTCAATAGTCCCAAAAAGGTCTAATACTTTTAGCCGTTTACGACGTTGAATATATTCGCGCAGTGCTGTTTCTACTAAAGAATCAATGTTTACCTGATTATCAAGTGCTAATGCCTCTTTTAGTAAGGCTTCGTTGATGTTGAGCGATGTATTCACAATCAATTCTCATCCTCAAAATGACTAAATAAATGGTAGCGTACTCTAGGTAATGCTGCTATTAAAACATCTGCTTTTACCATGTATAAGCTATTTTTTCTAAATAGTTTATCTACTAATGTGGAAATGCGTTCTCTTAGTTCTTGTTGATAATCGGTTAGTTGTTCTTGCATAGTGTTTACTCCATTTATAGTTGTAAAAAATCTTATTCCTATTGATATTATATCATGCAATAAATGAATTTTTGAATACTCATTGAGAAAATTATCTGCGTTTATCTGCGTCCATCTGCGTTCAATTATTACTACTTATATCGTCATAATCAGGATGTCCGGGATTTGAAGATGTACAGGATGTAATTGTTTAGTTATTTGTTGATAGTGAATGTTGTATAATTATGTTATAATAACAATAAATAAAGGAAATCAAGATAAATCATGATTACTAGAATTAAACAAAAAGCAACCGTTGGTAAAAATGGCAAAATTGAATTACCTACAACTGAGTTACCAGAAGGAACAATTGTAGAGGTAATTGTGTTAGTTGATCAAGTAATTGAAGATGAAACCACATATCTTTTAAAGTCAAAAGCTAACAAGGAACATTTACTAAAAGCGATAGAAAATGCGGAAAAAGGAAATTTAATTTATATTGATTTAGATGAATATGAAAAAAGTAGCATTTGAACCAGACGCTTTTGCAGATTTTGGAGAATGGGGAATAGAAGATAAAAGGATATTTTTACAAAAATTGCCTCTTTACCCTTTTCCCTGTTCCCTGTTAAGAGTTCCCTCTTTCAGACTGGTAATTTAGCATAACAAGTACGGTAGAACCATAATTCATAGATTATTCCTAGTTTAAGCTATAATAGATAAATACCTTTATTCCCACAGGAAATTATGACTACAGAATTACTTCAAAAAGTGATAGCAACAGTGGAAACTTTGCCAGTAGAAGAACAAAATACTATTCTTAAACGTTGGTTGTATGAGTTGGAGAAAATTAAGATTTCTCCATCAGATAAATCTCAGGTTAAGTTATCAGAATTACTACTTTTACGTGAATTAGAAGAAAATGAAACATTATTTGAACGCAATGAAGATACAGGTAGAGATATTATATTATGACTTATTTATTAGATACTTGTGTTATTTCTGAATATGTCAAAAAACAACCTTGTGAAAGAGTTATTAACTGGATAGATGCACAAGAAGAAAGTAGTTTGTTTATTAGCATTATCACTATTGCGGAAATTAAAAAGGGAATTGTGAGAATAGAAAAATCTCAACCTAGTCGCTATCAAAAATTAGAGAAATGGCTACAAAAACTTGAACAAAGATTTACTAATCGAATTTTACCTTTAAATGAAAATATTCTTGATACTTGGGCAAAAATTTGTGGTAAATCTGAAGCAGAAGGTAAAAACTACCAATTATGGATGGTTTGATTGCTGCAACTGCATCTGAAAATAATCTGATTATTGTTACTCGTAATATTAGTGATTTTGCTTTTTCGTCTGTTAATGTTTTTAGTCCTTGGGATTAATATATCAGCATTAATTAAGGGATGAATACAGATTTTTGTCAGAATTAGGATATCCAGGATTTGAGGATGTACAGGATGTAATTTATCGGTTATTTGTTGATGGTTAATGTTGTATTTGTCTGAAGGATGGTAAACAAATAATTCCCAACTTTTCACCAATAATCATTAAATCACATCCTGTAAATCCTTTCATCCTGGTTATCCTGATTCGGACAAAAAAATTATAACTTACTATAAATCTTAATCATTAGTTTTGATTAGAAATTAAGTATATGAGTAATAGTAATTTTGTTCGTAATAATATTTTACATAAAAAATCACATCAAAATTTAGTAAATATCAAAATCTGTGGGATAATATTGGGTGGTTAAAAAAAATTACTATGAGTGAAATATATTTTTATGTCTACTCGATTAACTGCTGCAAGTTTAATTCCGCTTTCTGTACAAGAGAGAAAACAACTAATCTTAGATCATATCTCGTTTATTGATGCTACTGAAATAACAGATAAAAAACTACAGCCCGCATATAAATATGGAAGAATTATTTCATTAATAGCACCTGATTATTTTCGATATCAACTTGAAAATAATAATTTGTCTTGTTTGGAATTAGAACAACAATCTAAATTAATTGAGAATAAAACTAAAAAATTTACCAGTGATTTTATTAATTGGTTAAAAGTAGACTTTAAAAACAAAAGTACAATACTAGACCAACATCCTAACCCAAAAAATCTTTTTGAACTCTGTGGAGCAAAATTATTAGTTACCAGTAATTCAGTTACAAGAAGTCTTAGTACAAAAATGGGAAGACTGTGGGAAGAAATAGCAGATATTAGTCCTTATGTAATTATACCTGAATTTGAATTTCAAATTAAAATCAAGGGTATAGATATCATAATTCTCTCAGATAATAAAGTTCATTTTGCACAGTTAAAAACTTTAAAAGGAACGCTTACAGGTTCACAAAAAGATAGAGCTAAAAAAGAATTATCTATTCATGACAATCCTTTATTCGTTACAGCTTTTGATTTAGGTGACTGGACATTTAATGATGATGAAATAAAACGTATGGCTGGTAAGGAATTTTGGGATAAAATTCATATAGAATATGATCTTGTTGAACATCATGTAAGAAATATGTTACAGAAAATTGACAAGGCTTTTACTGATTTAGCCGCAGGTAGTTAAAAAGTCCCCACCTAAAAAATATTGGCAATTATATTTATAGAGAAAAAAGCGAAAGTTGTTCAAATATTTCTTTACCTTGAGTTTTATTTCCCTGTATTAAATTAACAAGATAAATTCCTAATTCTTTTGCAAGTAATACAGGAACTGCATTACCAATTTGTTTATATTTAGAACTTACAGAACCATAAAAAATCCAATCATCAGGAAAAGTTTGCATCCTTGCAGATTCACGTACTGTTAAACAACGTAATTCTACAGGATGACACATATCTGTAGCTTTTTGATGGGGAGTTGTAGTTATTGTTGGTGAAGGTTTATCCCAGGATAATCTTCTATAGAAACCAACTTTTCCACCTCCAGAATTATAAGCACCTCCCATAGCTTCTTTCTTTAATTCTTCTGGTAAATATCGCCAATTTTGTCCAGCTTTTAATAATCTTAAATACTTTAAACGATTTTCTGAATAAGACATATATTCCGGTTCTGCATCAACTAAACCATTTAACCCATCTTTTAATGTTCTCCATTTAGGTAGAGTTTGACCATCTTTACAGTATTTAGGAATCGGAAATGTCGCAGTTTCTCCATCTCTTGAACCAATAAATATTACCCGTTCTCGATTTTGGGGTACTCCATAATCTGCTGCTTCTAATAAGTTGTAAACTACGTTATATTCTATTGCTTGCATTTCTGATAATACCACTTTTAAAGCAGCACCAGGCATTTCATCAGGTTCTAAAGGTGGGTAATCTTTTCCACGTTGATTAATTGGCCGATGACGCAATGAAGCAGAAAGTAAACCTTTCACATTTTCCATTAAGAAAAAACGGGGTTGAACTTCTTTCACAATGCGAATAAAATCCATAAATAAGCTACCGCGAGGGTCCATAACTGAACCTCTTTTTCCTGCGGTGCTAAATGGTTGACATGGGGGACCACCTGTAACTAAATCAACTTCTCCTGGTTGTAAACTACGTCCTAAATTTAATACTCTTCCTCCTTCTTCTAGTAATTGTTGAGAGGTCACATTTTGTATTTCTCTAGGAATTGCACTTTCTTGGAGAAATGGACGATTTAAAGCTATAGTTTTGACTGCATCACGGTCTTTTTCTACTACAGTTACAGTGTGAAAACCTGCTTGTTCTAATCCTAAGTCTAAACCATAAGCTCCTGTAAATAAGGAAATAGAAATTGCTTTTCCATCTATCATGATTATTACTCCTAAATAATTGCTAAGATTAGTAGTTTATTGAATATAGCAATATTAAATCATTAGTAAGTAATTTACTAACAAAACTTTAGATAATTAATTTTTTCAATCTAAGATATCATCATTCTTAATTAACCAAACTCAAACACTCTCTCAAACCTTCTTACCTGTGCTTACTCTGCGTCTGGAGCGGTTCGTTCCTCTTCCTTCGCGCTCTTCGTCCCTATCCCTACGGGACGCTACGCGAACGTGGTTAACTCCTATACAAACCCCTACCAATCAAACAACCAAATACCCATATAACCAACCAATGATGTAAACAAAACTTAAAAAACCCTGAGAAAATGTTGCTAAATTGTTAAGATTTATAAATAATAATTAAGATTTTTATATCATTTTATTTCAGTTTAGGGATAAAAACCCCATAGAGTGCAGGTTTTCTGCTAAAAAACTCTTAATGCCGAAGAAAGTTGATGTTTAGGAGCTTATCTGAATGTTTACCCAGGTCAAGTCCAATATTAGACACATTAAACCTGATGATGTCAGAGGACGCAATCTAATTAAAGTCGTTTATGTTGTCCTTGAGTCTCAATATCAAAGTTCCTTATCTCAAGCAGTGCGGGAAATTAACACTAACCACCCCAGTGTGGCCATTGAGATTAGCGGTTATTTAATTGAAGAACTGCGCGACTCAGAAAACTATGAAGATTTCAAACGCGATATAGCCAGTGCTAATATATTCATCGCTTCCCTGATATTTATTGAAGACCTAGCGCAAAAACTCGTCGCTGCTGTAGAACCCCACCGCGCTAACTTTGATGTGGCCGTTGTCTTCCCCTCCATGCCCGAAGTTATGCGCCTTAATAAAATGGGTAGCTTCTCCTTGGCACAGTTGGGACAATCTAAGAGCGTTATCGCCAACTTCATGAAAAAGCGCAAAGAAAAATCTGGCGCTGGTTTCCAAGATGGTATGTTAAAGCTCTTACGGACGCTTCCCCAAGTGCTGAAATTCCTCCCCATCGAAAAAGCACAAGACGCGAGAAACTTCATGCTCAGTTTTCAGTATTGGTTAGGTGGTTCTCCAGAAAACCTGGAAAACTTCCTGCTTATGCTGGCTGATAAATACGTACTTAAAGGGAACAGGGAACAGGGAACAGGGAACAGCGAATATCAACCCCCTGTTGTATATCCTGATATGGGTATTTGGCATCCCCTCGCGCCAAATATGTTTGAAGACGTGCGAGAATATCTTAACTGGTATTCTGTCCGCCGTGATATTTCTCGTAACCTCAAAGATCCCCTCGCTCCCTGTGTAGGTTTAGTCCTACAACGCACTCACCTGGTTACAGGTGATGATGCCCATTATGTCGCTATTGTTCAGGAGTTAGAATCTTTAGGCGCGAAGGTTCTCCCCGTATTTGCTGGTGGTTTGGATTTCTCTAAACCTGTAGATGCTTATTTCTATGAACCTACAACCAGATTACCCCTAGTTGATGCGGTTATCTCCTTAACTGGTTTCGCTTTAGTGGGTGGACCTGCTAGACAAGACCATCCCAAAGCTATCGAAGCACTGAAAAAGCTCAACCGTCCTTACATGGTGGCATTGCCTTTGGTCTTCCAAACCACCGAAGAATGGCTGGATAGCGATTTGGGGTTACATCCCATTCAAGTGGCTTTACAGATTGCTATACCCGAACTAGATGGAGCAATTGAACCTATCATCCTATCCGGTAAAGATGGCGCAACTGGTAGAGCGATCGCCCTCCAAGACCGGGTAGAAATTGTTGCCCAACGTGCGTTAAAATGGGCGAGTTTACGCCGTAAACCCAAATTAATCAAAAAAGTCGCCATTACCGTTTTCAGTTTCCCCCCCGATAAAGGTAATGTGGGAACTGCTGCATATTTAGACGTATTTGGTTCTATCCATGAAGTTCTCAAAGGACTGAGAAACAACGGTTACGATGTGCGCGACATCCCCGAAACTGCGAAAGAGTTGATGGAACAAGTGATCCACGACGCACAAGCGCAATATGCAAGTCCTGAACTCAACATTGCTTACAAAATGTCAGTACCCGAATATGAAGCACTGACACCCTACTCTCAACGCTTAGAAGAAAACTGGGGACCACCACCAGGAAATTTAAACAGCGATGGACAAAACTTACTTGTATATGGTAAGCATTTCGGTAACGTCTTCATCGGTGTACAACCCACCTTCGGTTATGAAGGCGACCCCATGCGCTTATTATTCTCTCGTTACGCTAGTCCTCATCATGGTTTCGCCGCTTTCTATACCTATTTAGAAAGAATTTGGGGTGCTGATGCTGTTTTACATTTTGGTACACACGGCTCATTAGAGTTTATGCCCGGTAAACAGATGGGGATGTCTGGAGATTGTTACCCAGATCAACTAATTGGCACAATTCCTAATCTGTATTATTACGCAGCGAATAACCCCAGTGAAGCCACAATTGCTAAACGTCGCAGTTATGCAGAAACTATTTCCTACTTAACTCCACCTGCGGAAAATGCTGGTTTATACAAAGGTTTGAAAGAACTCAGTGAGTTGATAGGTTCTTACCAAACTTTGAAAGATAGCGGCCGGGGAGTTTCCATTGTCAATGCGATCGTTGACAAATGCCGGATTGTGAACTTAGATAAGGATATTGATCTGCCTGAAAGCGACCCTAAGGATATGTCCTCTGAAGAACGGGATAATATCGTTGGTATTGTTTATCGCAAGTTAATGGAAATTGAATCTCGCTTGTTACCTTGCGGTTTGCATATCATCGGTAAACCACCTTCTGCGGAAGAAGCGATCGCCACTTTAGTGAATATTGCCAGTTTAGATCGGCAAGAAGACGCTATACTGGGACTACCATCCATCATTGCTAACAGCTTAGGCCGCAACATTGAGGAAATTTACCGCAACAGTGACAAAGGCATTTTAGCCGATGTGCAATTGTTACAAGACATTACAATGGCTACCCGTGCGGCTGTAGCAGCATTAGTACAAGAACAAATTGATGCAGAAGGTCGAGTTATCGGGGTTTCCAAGTTGAATTTCTTTAACATGGGCAGAAAAGAACCTTGGGTAGAATCACTGCACAAATCAGGTTACACCAAAGTTGACACCTCTGCATTAAAACCCCTGTTTGAGTATTTAGAATTTTGCTTAAAACAAGTATGTGCAGATAACGAATTAGGCGGTTTATTGCAAGGATTGGAAGGTGAATATATTTTACCCGGACCCGGAGGCGATCCCATCCGTAATCCTGACGTATTGCCCACAGGTAAAAATATACACGCCTTAGATCCCCAATCTATTCCTACCACTGCGGCGGTACAATCGGCGAAAATCGTCGTTGACAGGCTGTTAGAACGGAATAAGGCTGAAAATGGTGGAAATTGGCCGGAAACCATCGCCTGTGTCCTCTGGGGTACAGATAACATCAAAACCTACGGGGAATCCCTCGCCCAAATTATGTGGATGGTGGGAGTGCGTCCTGTTCCCGATTCTTTAGGACGGGTAAACAAGTTAGAATTGATACCCTTAGAAGAATTAGGTCGTCCGAGAATTGACGTAGTAATTAACTGTTCTGGAGTTTTCCGTGATCTGTTCATCAACCAGATGAATTTACTGGATCAAGGTGTAAAAATGGCTGCTGAAGCTGATGAACCCTTAGAAATGAACTTTGTGCGGAAACACGCATTACAGCAAGCGGAGGAAATGGGAATAAATCTGCGTCAAGCTGCAACCCGTGTATTTTCTAATGCTTCTGGTTCTTATTCTTCTAATATTAACTTGGCGGTAGAAAATAGCACTTGGGATAGTGAAGCGGAATTGCAAGAAATGTATTTGAAACGCAAGTCTTTCTCTTTCAATTCTGATAACCCCGGTGTGATGGATGAGTCACGGCAGATTTTTGAAACAACATTGAAAACTGCTGACGCAACTTTCCAAAACCTTGATTCTTCCGAGATCAGTTTAACGGATGTGTCTCATTATTTTGATTCAGATCCCACAAAATTAGTTGCAAGTCTGCGTACAGATGGCAAGAAACCTGCGTCTTACATTGCAGATACCACTACCGCGAATGCACAGGTAAGAAGTTTATCGGAAACTGTGCGTTTAGATGCGCGGACGAAGTTGTTAAACCCCAAATGGTATGAGGGGATGTTATCACACGGTTATGAAGGTGTGCGGGAACTGTCTAAGCGGTTGGTGAATACCACTGGTTGGAGTGCGACTGCGGGTGCTGTGGATAACTGGGTTTATGAGGAGACGAATGAGACGTTTATTAAAGACGAGGAAATGCAGAAACGTCTGATGAATTTGAATCCTCATTCTTTCCGCAAGATTGTTTCTACTTTGTTGGAGGTAAATGGTCGCGGTTATTGGGAGACGAGTGAGGAGAATTTAGATCGGTTACGGGAGTTGTATCAGGAGGTGGAAAATCGGATTGAGGGTATAGAATAGAGTTTGATGGGCAGGTTTTATACCTGCCTAAATATTCAATCTGCTGATTTCACTAAAATTTTCAATTAACGAAAGGTAATCAAATCATGTATAATCAAATCAGTCTTTGGGATTATCCACCAGATACTAATAACCTAACAAGAGAAAATCAAGTTAACAAAAAAACAATTATTTCTACTGATGGAGAAGTAATATTATATGCGAATTTTTTTAGCACTCAAGAAAGTAATCAGCTTTTTTATGATTTACATTCTAGCGTGAACTGGAAACAAGAAATAATCAAATTTTTTGGTAAGCAAATGCCTATACCAAGATTAACAGCATGGTATGGAGATGAAGGGAAATCTTACACTTATTCTGGTATAGAACAACATCCAGAACCTTGGAATACAACATTAACATTAATTAAATCCAAGATTGAAGAAATCGCTCAAGTTAATTTTAATAGTGTTCTTCTCAATTTATATCGAGATGGTAAAGATAGTGTTTCTTGGCATAGTGATGATGAACCAGAATTAGGACTAAATCCCATGATTGCTTCTGTTAGTTTTGGTGCAACCCGTCGTTTTTCCTTACGACATAAGCATTCAAAAAATCACAAGATTGATATTGATTTAACCAGTGGTAGCTTGCTATTAATGCAAGGTGAAACTCAGCATTTTTGGCAACATCAAATTGCTAAAACAGCTAAAGAAATTCAAC
>OMJF01000255.1 GCA_900299285.1 Anabaena sp. 54
ACTTTATCAAGAATTGAAAACTTTTTGATTTTTCCCGCCGAAAATTGGTACTAGGCGCTTGACAATTGATTTTGAATTTGTTATCATAGACTTGATAAGGAAGAACTATCTTCAAATTTTATTTAATAGACATAGGCCGAGTTTAAAGATGCTTGACATAAAACCCTTGCAGTAGAGACGTTCCATGGAACGTCTCTACTTTTTTACCAGATGTCTATTGAATAGCGATCATTCCTAATCTTGACTCAAAGGTATTTTACCGGAAAGTGCGATTCCTACGGAGCGCTTCGCTATCGCTACTTCCTGAGCCAACAACCCCAACGCTTCAACCATTCTGAGCCATCCAAATCAGAAAGCCTAAAATTTGATCAACTGGTGGTAATGAATAATCATTCAAGTCAATGTTTACAGTTTGTCCTTCTAGTTGAAGAAACCGCCAAACCGTACCACTTGTCACCGTTCCGTAAATTGTGGAAATCGGCTGCTGCTTCTGTTGATTAAAGCGTTGTGCTGCTACCATTTCGGCTAAACATTGTCCCAGTCCTGGTTTCAGGTCTTCTTTCTTCGCTTCCACCAAAACCACAGCCGGGGCTTTAATATACAATTGCTCTGGAGAGCGACTAATCAGAAAATCAACATAACCCGTCAAATCAACCTCTGGCTGTACGTTGAACTCTTCGCCGGAAAAGACGCTAATTTGTCCATGAAGCTGACGTTTGACTTCTAGTAAAACGGGATTGATGATGCCTTCAGAACGCGCTTTTTCACTACCTACTGCAACTGCCCAAGGTAGAGTTTCTTTCAAGGTATCTTGAAGCAAAGAACTCGGATTAAATGGGGAAATCTCTGGTAGAAAGCGATCGCCTTCAACAATTGTCAGTTGAAAATCATCTACAGCTTTACTCAAAGTAAATTTACTATAAGGCATAAAAATTTTCTCCATCTGTCGCTCAAGACTGTCAAAAAGATAGTTGACATTTCTCTAACTCTCAATCACATCACTAAAATAACTCCGATACAATTGACAACGCGGTTCTACTTCATTCCCCGCCAGCTTCACCAAACCCATACTCTGTAACTGATAAGCTGATATTGTTTCTAATCTCACTGGTTCAGTAGCAGAAATCACTGTTTGCAATGCTGTAATTAGTTTTGGTTCTTTTTGCAAATTCAACCAAAATTGTCTTAAATAATAGCTATAAATACCCGCATCAGTTCTAGCCCCTACTCAAAATTGATCAAGAGTTAAAGACAGTAATATCAGGATAACCTTATTGTTGAGCCAATTCCCTCGCCAAAGGTACAAGATATAGGTAAGATAAATTAGTTGCTATTTACCAAACCCCTGGGAGTTAGTTCTATGTTGAGTTTAAAAATTGCTGTTTATATCGTTGTCGGCTTGTTCGTGAGTATTTTCATATTCGGGTTTTTGTCTAATGACCCCGCCCGTAACCCCGGTCGTCAAGACTCAGAATAAATATACAACAAATCACCCCTAGTGGCCGGAAGGTAGAAACAGGCTAATATGTAATTCAACCTTCCGGCTATTTTTTGCTTTTTGATTAGCTTAATTGCCTCAAAATATGTTTCATCCAATATTTACACCTCAGCCACCGCCAAATCTTGTATCGTTAAAACCTGTTAATTATCTTGTCTCTACTGCTGTTATCAATGTAAAAACTGATAGACAAATGATAATTGATGATAAAAATAAGCATAATCACTATCAATCAAATACCAAACCAGTCAATAATTCTCAGTTATCCCAACTAGAAAACTATGGTCTGAAATTTTCTATAATTCAAGGTAAAAAACGGAAAATTATTCATGTTATAGCCGGACAGCAGGTTGTAAAAGAAACATCAACCTCCCCACCGCAAGAAACTCATGTAAACTTACAAGAATCGGCGGAAAAAATTAATCTGTCTATTGGTGAAAAGACACCATCATTACCAGTACAAAATATTATTGAATTTAAACTTCGTAATCCTCAAGATCAATCAAAACCTAGTAATTTAGAAGTTCCCCCATTACCGCCAATTTCCGAAACCGATAAAATATCACCGCAAAAACGAAGAATTGTTGAGGTAATTGCTGATCGCCAGGAATATGATCAAGAAAGGCGAATTGTCACGGCTGAGGGTAATGTAGTAGTCAGGTTTGATGGTGCTGTAATTGATGCTGATACCCTACATATTAATTTAGATAATTTGATAGCGGTGGGAGAAGGTAATGTAGCCTTAACCAGAGGTAATCAGATATTCCAAGGACAACGTTTTACTTATAATTTTATTCAAGATAGTGGTGATCTAGAAAACGGTAAAGGTGAACTTTATATCCCCACAACAGCAACGGATTTTGCTTTTTACCCAAATCTCCCTACGGATATTACCGCAGGTGGTGTAAGTCGTCCTTTGAGTTATCGGCTTCGTGCTAATCAACCTCTAATTGGTGTTAATAGTCCAGGAGGGATAGAATTTGGTGTTAGTGGTCAATCAGACGCGCGAAATGTTTCTGTACCTAAATCTGGTGGTGTCCTCAAGCGGTTACGATTTGAAGCTCAATATATTGAATTTTATCCCCGTGGTTTTCAAGCTCAAGATGTGAGAATTACTAATGACCCTTTTTCACCCCCGGAACTGGAAATTAGGGCTGCTAAGGTGACTGTGACGCGAGAAGCACCTTTAATAGATAGGGTTACTACCCAGGGTCAAAAGTTAGTTTTTGATCAAAAAGTTGTTGTTCCTATTCCTGTAAATAGTCGTAAAATAGATCGGCGGCCACGACAGGTAAATCCCACTATCGTTTCTGTGGGTTTTGATAATGGTAAACGCGGTGGTTTGTTTATAGAACGCGCTTTTGAACCAATTAATAATGATCAAACTCGCTGGACTGTTACACCCCAGTTTTATGTACAAAGGGCTGTGGAAAATAGTGATAATGTGGCTAATTTATTTGGTGTAAATACTAAACTGAATGCTGTTTTCAGTCCTAAGACTGTTGTGGAGGGTACAGGAGAGTTAACTAGTTTTGATTTCGATCAGGTGGAAGATACTTTACGCGGGAGTTTGCGATTACGCCAAAGTTTGGGTAATGTCAAGCCTTATACATTAAGTTTAGAATCTAGTTACCGCGATCGCCTTTACAATGGTAGTCTTGGGTATCAAACTGTACAAAGTAGTATGGGAGGAATCATCACTTCTCCTAGTATTCCTTTAGGAAAAAGCGGTATAAATATTAGTTATCAGGGTGGCGCACAGTATATAAATTCCAACACAGACCGTCGGAATTTACTC
>OMJF01000256.1 GCA_900299285.1 Anabaena sp. 54
ACTATACCCTAGCCGAATACTGTGAGTATTGGGAAGAAAAGACAGGGGTAAGACTAAGTGAGAGTGCAATGTGCAGATTTCTTCAAAAACAGAAGCTCATTGTGGAAAGGGGCAGCAGTGGTAATGGATAATCTCAAAGCACATAAAATGAAGGGGATTATTGAAATGATAGAGTCTGTGGGCGCGAGGGTAGTTTATTTATCACCGTATTCACCTGAATTTAACCCCATAGAACATCTCTGGTGGCAACTAAAAGCATTTCTCAGGAAGTTTTCACCGAAAAATACTTTGGCAGTAGTACAACTGTTGTCACTAGGAGTCATCTTATGCTCAAGCCAGCAACTCCAAAATTATTTTTCTCACTGCTGCTACTGTACCAGTTAGTCGCGCAAAGTGCTGTATTATAACTTAGTTCTGTTAAATGCGTAAAGTGCGCCCTGCTGGAATTGAACCAGCCTGAAGACGAATTATGAGTTCGTTGCCTCCCCAATCGGCCAAGAGCGCTTATTCACTTGGGTTTTAACCTAGTGTTTTTGGTTTAACCAGTGATTCTCGACCCTACATTTACCATAATACACTATCTCATGATAATTTGGCAAGCCATGAACAATTATTAATCACGTTTAAATGCTCAACATCTGATCAAGTATGTAATAGGGTAAATTTTTTCGGGATTGACAAGACCAAATTTTCAAATCTTTAATACCATATAGTAGCATAGAGATTAAACCAATTTCCACTGCCATTTACCCCAGTTGCTAGTTATTTAAACTTAGGATAGTAATGAATAATACCATAACTACGCCAAGAGAAAATTCTAGGACTTAGGTACTACCTATTCCCTTTATGCCATAATTTCCTAGTAATGCAAATCAATACTACTGTACTCCTAACCTTAATTTTGTTAACCCTGATGTTAGGAGCAAGTTCTGCAAGTGGTTTTTTAGGATTTAAATTGGGAAGTGACGCACTCAAAGGTGTCACTACACCAGATGGTCGTCCCGTTAATAAATTTAACAGCAGCAAGAGTAATAACCCCCAACAAGGAACTGAAACTTTTCTGAAAGAGGAAGATATTATCAAAGCTGTCAAGTCAAGAATTAACAATAAAAAACAAGGTAACAAACCAGAAAAGTCAGCAGAAGAAGAGATAAAAACCGACAAACCCCAGAAGCAGGAAAAACCCAAACAAGTAGCACAAGAAACCCTGCAACCAGGATTTCCTGTTGCTGCGGAAAGTGAAGGCGTAACTATGTCTGTGCAGTCTGTGCGCTATTCTGGGGGTGATTTATTGTTAAGAGTAAATATGCAAAATAAAGGAACTGATTCTGTAAGATTTCTCTATAGTTTTTTAGATATTACTGATGATAAAGGCAGAACCTTGAGTGCAATTACAGAAGGTTTACCAGCAGAATTGCCCCCCAAAGGAGCAGAATTTAAAGGTACAATCAGTATTCCCACAGCTTTACTTGATGATGTCAAACAAATATCTCTGTCTTTGACTGATTATCCAGCCCAAAAACTCAAATTACAATTGTCTGATATTCCTGTAGAGAAAAGTAATTAATATCTGAATTTAACATTCAATTTGGGATTTTGGATTGTATTTTTGATTCAGTCCGAAAAACCAAAAATCAAAAATTTTCTTTCCCTTGTGGACAATTTATATCATGTCGGGCTAATCGCTGACGATAAAAGAGGTGAGTGCAACTGTTTATTCTTGAATAGGCGTTAGTGAATGAAGGTATGATTTTTTCTCACGTAGAGGCACTCCAGGCGCACAGAGTAAGAGTTTAAGAACTAGAATATTTGATTTTCATACCTCAATTCAGCAATGCCCTTTAATAAAATCCACCAGCATAAGGAACAGGATCTTTTAAACCCAACTCGGCAAAAGCCTCTAACCGCAATTGACAAGAATCACAGACACCACAGGCAATATCATTACCAGCATAGCAAGACCAGGTGAGATGCCACGGAACCCCTAATTGATTACCAAGTTGGATGATTTCTGTTTTTTTTAAGTCAATTAACGGGGCGATAATTTTAATTGGTTCTCCAGAACGTCCTTGTTTTGTTCCTAAGCGGAAAACTTCCTGGACAGCTTGGATATAATCGGGACGACAGTCTGGGTAGCCAGAGTAATCTAGAGCATTAACCCCAATATATACTCTTTTTGCTGCGATCGCTTCGGCATAACCCAAAGCAAAACTTAAAAAGATGGTATTACGGGCAGGAACATAGGTGATAGGGATATTATCGGCCATTTCGGCCAGCGATCGCCCTTGAGGTAAATTAATCTTATCATCCGTCAGTGCCGAGCCACCCCATGGCCGTAAATCAAAATTAACTACTTGATGTTCAATTACACCGGCTGTATTAGCAACCATTAAAGCAGAATTTAATTCCTTTCGATGTCGTTGTTGGTAATCAAAAGAAATAGCATAGCATTGACAACCATCTGCCTTTGCTTGATAAAGAACCGTTGAAGAATCTAAGCCACCGGATAATAGAATTACAGCTTTCATATCGAAATCAGCAATGGGGAGGACAAAAAGTAGGGAAAATAGAGGAAAATTGGATCAATTACTGATTCTTTCACAAATTCCATTCAAAAATATCAGAAAATCAATAAAATGCAATAGCAGGAAAACAGAAATTTTATACACTTTCCAGCAAATTATACTTTAATTTTTAAGAATTTTTACATCAGTTAAAATACTTATATTTGTCCAATAAAATTACTCTGATCAAGATCAGACATTTATTTGATTAGTTAATTGATTAACGACATATTCGATAATTTTTACTGAGAAGTTAGGGCATTTATCAAGTCAATAAAGAAACATATCATTTTAAAATGACGTGAATAAAACCGAGAAACTAACAACCATTGACCTAAAATCCCATCAAGATGACGGGAACTGAACCTAAACTTTAAAATTCTTCATAAAGACAATCACTATGTTACCATCTTGATGGTTAAAGACAAATAAAACCTGGCATTTAAGTATAAAGGTTAAAAACCTTAGAGTCTCTAAATTTGGTGGTTGAGGAGAGAACAATAGTGCAAAATAGCAGATCAGTGTCAGAACTAAATCTATATTCACAGCGCAGCCAGCCGCATCATATCCGTATAGGTGTGATTGGGGTTGGTAACATGGGACAACATCATACCCGCGTTCTCAGTTCCATGAAAGACGTGGAACTAGTAGGGGTTTCCGATATTAACGTTGAACGTGGTTTAGAAACGGCCAGTAAATACAAAGTTCGTTTTTTTGAAAATTACTGCGACCTATTACCTCATGTAGACGCAATTTGTGTTGCAGTACCTACAAGGCTACATTATGCCGTAGGCATCAACTGCTTATTAGCAAGAATCCATGTTTTAATTGAGAAACCAATAGCGGCTAGTATTTCTGAGGCCGAATCTCTAGTGAATGCTGCTGCCGAATCTCAGTGTATTTTGCAAGTTGGTCACATTGAACGATTCAATCCCGCATTTAGGGAACTGAGTCAAGTGCTGAAAACGGAGGAAGTTTTGGCTTTAGAATCGCACCGCATGAGTCCTTATTCAGCGCGGGGGAGTGATGTTTCCGTGGTGCTGGATTTAATGATCCATGACATTGATTTACTGCTAGAATTAGCTGCATCACCAGTGGTGAAATTAACGGCTAATGGGACTCGTTCCTTAGACTCAGGTTATTTAGATTATGTAACTGCGACCTTGGGCTTTGCCAATGGGGTTGTTGCTACTCTTACAGCCAGCAAAGTTACTCACCGAAAAATCCGCCGTCTGGTTGCCCATTGTAAAAATTCATTTACAGAAGCAGATTTTCTCAATAATGAAATTTTGGTACATAGGCAAACCCCTGTCAACCCCCTAATCGATCAGCAAAAAGTCCTATATAGACAAGATGGTTTAATCGAAAAGGTCTATACCACTAATGTTCAGCCTCTAAGTGCAGAATTAGAGCATTTTGTTAACTGTGTCCGTGGTGGTAATCAACCTTCTGTTGGAGGTGAACAAGCTCTCAAAGCTCTGCGCTTGGCTAGTTTAATTGAGCAAATGGCTTTAGAAGAAAGAGTCTGGAATCCATTAGAATGGTCTTCAGAATCAAGAGTCCAATCTTTAACATCAACTATTTAGCTCTAACTAGTAGTGGGGGAAGGAACGATTTTTTCTCCCACTCTGGCAAAAGGTGAGTTATATAAACAATCTTCTACAGGTAATTTTAGGAATTAAAAGGACCGTTATATTGTTCATTTCTTGGCAACTCAAGACAAGCGCAAAAACAACAAATCGGGAAGACAACCTTGACATCTGGTGATAAATGCCATAAAAAATCCGGCGTTGGTGAATGAAGGTATGATTTTTTCTCACGCAGAGGCGCTCAAGGACGCTCCAGAGTAAGAGTTTAAGAACTAGAATATCTAGAATATTTGATTTTCATACCTCAATTCAGCAATGCCAAAAATCCTCAATCATCAAAAATTGATCATGGGCAATGATCAATTTAGACGTATTTCTAGTTACACTTAACCCAATCTAAAATTTTTTGTAGCTCACCTTTTTGTAAGATGAGCATGATAACTTTTTACAGAGGAGCTTTCATGACAGACCAACCTTCCGCAGCTAACCCCATAAATGCCGCTGCCATTCCCATGAACCGCCCAGCAGCAGCTACACCAATGAATTCTTTAAAGCCAACTAATGTTGCGGGTAAAACCATTCTCAGTGTTGATCTAGGCCGAACCTCCACAAAGACTTGTGTGAGCCGTGAACCGGGCAGTGTGGCCTTTATTCCTGCTAATGTGAAGCAGATGAGTGCTGCTGAAATTCGTGGCGGTGTGTTTGAGGCTAAAGCAACTGACCCACTAATGGATTTATGGTTAGAGTATCAAGGTAGTGGCTATGCTGTGGGGCAATTAGCCGCAGATTTTGGCGCAAATCTTGGTGTAGGCCAATCTAAGGTTGAGGACGCACTAATCAAAGTTTTGTCTAGCGCTGGCTACTTTAAGTTGAAGGATGAAATTTCTGTGGTCCTGGGTCTACCTTTCTTGTCTTCGGAACAATTTGAAAAAGAAAAGGCACAGTTAACTAGTTTGGTAACAGGGCCTCATGTATTGAATTTCCGAGGTGAATCTTTATCTTTGAACATTAGCAAAGTCTGGGTAATGCCTGAAGGATATGGTAGTTTGCTGTGGTCAGAAACTCAACCTAATAAAGGAACAGGAGTTCCCGATTTTACGAAAATGTCAGTGGGGATTGTAGATATTGGCCACCAAACTATTGATATGATCATGGTGGACAATTTCCGGTTTGCTAGAGGGGCTTCTAAGAGTGAAGACTTTGGGATGAGCAGGTTTTATGAGTTGGTAGCTGCGGAAATAAAAGATCCAAATGCTGATAGTCAATCATTAGCATTGATTTCTGCGGTTAATAAGCCCAAGGGCAGTCGCTTTTACCGTCCTAAAGGTGCTAGTAAACCTACTAATCTAGATGATTTTCTCCCTAACTTGATAGAGCAGTTTTCACGAGAAATTTGCGCTCGTGTGTTGGCTTGGCTACCAGAGCGTGTGACAGATGTAATTATTACAGGTGGCGGTGGAGAGTTTTTCTGGGAAGATGTCCAACGTCTGCTGAAAGAGGCTAAAATCAATGCTTACTTGGCTGCACCTTCTCGCCAGGCTAATGCTTTAGGTCAGTATATTTACGGAGAAGTTCAAGCATCCGCTGTTCGCCCTGCTAAATAATAAAACTAATGTTCCAATGGTCAAAAAAGGTAGTTAAATCCGTTACGTTCAATCCAGAAATTGCTGATGAGAGCTTGTTAGCGCAGGTCGAAAACTACTTAGAGACCCAACGAGAGAAAACTTTCAGTGACCTATGTAAAGAGGCTCTATGGAAAGTTTTCTTACCAGAATCTGTGCAACCAGCCTCTAAAACAGCAAATATAACCACGATTGAACAGAAAATCGGTGATATGCAAGTGCAAATAGCCAATTTTGAAGAACGTTTTTTTGCTCAGGAGTCTCGTCGTTTGGAGGCTATAGAAAGTCAAATGTTGCAACTTACTCAACAAGTTGCAAAGTTGACAACCATGCTAGGTCAGCAACCACCTACTTATATTCCTTCTCAACCTGAATCTCAACCTGAAAATAATGAACCTGAGCCTCAAGAAGTAGACCCTGTAATTAGTCGTATGAGTCAGTTTCTTGATGATTTCTAAGAAAAGACCAGATTTTTACCTGTTTTTACTTTGAGAACAACTCTTAACTAAACCGCTGTAAGTCCCACCACTAAGCTATTTCAGTATTATTGGTGGGATATTTCATATCATGTCTAGGTAGAATACTGATCATATCTGTTGAGGCTGGTGATGGGTAATTGGTGATGGGTGATTGGAAAAAGATAATTAATTGATTGATGTCTAATTTGTATAAGTATGGCCAGCATCTTGCCCGCCCCACAAGATTTAAGCATTTTAGGATTATAAAATTCAGTTGCGTAACACCTTAGTGGGGATAAAACCATCAGAATTTGGCAAAGTTCTACAGGAACAATCAAACAAACTTTAAATGGACACACAGATGCAGTTTTAGCTATTGCTATTAATCCTGATTCTACAATCCTTGTTAGTGGAAGTGCTGATAAAACTATCAGAATTTGGAATTTACAAACTGGGGAAAACCGTTATATTATTAATCAGCATTTAGCAGCAGTAAATACATTAGCAATTACTCCCGATAATCAAACTTTTATTAGTGGTAGTACAGATAGTACAATTAAACTGTGGCATCTTCATACAGGGGAATTATACCGGACTGTGAAAATCCACTCAACGACTGTTTCTGCTATTGCTATTCACCCAGATGGTAAAATTGTTGCTAGTAGTAGTCAAGAAGGAATTATCAAACTTTGGAATTTTCAAACTGGGGCATTATTGGCAACTATTTCTGGTTTTGGTCCCCTAGTTTTTAGTCTAGATGGTACAATGCTGATTAGTGGTGATCAAGGTGGGACTATCAAGATTTGGCAACTTGACAGCGGCGATAATTTACCATTAATTGGGGAATGGTGGGAAATTTTAGGCGTAGAACCGAAAACTCACCCCAAAGATGTCAAACTGGCCTATCTGAGATTAGCTAAATTATATCATCCTGATATTAACAGTTCTGTTAGTGCTAAAACTGCCATGCAAGCAGTTAATCAGGCATATCAAAACTTTCAGCAGCAATTAGAGGTTGTCTTAAAAGTTTATGGCGATTAGAAATCGCTACTACACAAGCAAAGTCCACCTGGGTGGACTAAGGAAAAATTAAGGATTTGAAACC
>OMJF01000257.1 GCA_900299285.1 Anabaena sp. 54
CCTGCGTGGACTAACGAAAAATTAAGGATTTGAAACCTGCGTAGGCAGGTTTTGTCTGTGTAGATGTGATTTCTAATCGCCCTTAGACTTTTAAAACATTCTCTTAAGAGTTCCCTGTCAAGAGTTCCCTGTTCCCTCTCCTAAATATGAAATTTATTTGGCACAACTACTTATCAGTAATACTCAATTTCCTTGAAACCAAAACTTGGTATTAGTCCCTATGACCTCATTATTGGCAAGCTCATAATGATCTTGCGTAACAAAAATCACAGGAAATTCAGGATCTAATTCCATTAGATTCTCCTTTCACATCAGATCACTATGAGCATTTTTCGGCACTAGCCCTCTTTCTCCTACTATATCACCTAAAGGTTTCATGTAAGCGATCGCCTGTCTCCAAACGGTAATTTGCTCATTATTAGCATTAAAAACACTTATGCAATTGTGATCTTGCCAAAATACCCGACCTGTGATCAAATCACCAGTCATTAACCGAAATTCGACTGTTATTTTGTCTTTAATCCAATTCTGAACTTGACGAATGCTGGGTAGTCCTGTATCAAATTGATTAGTTGTCATATTCTGGGTAATTATTAAAATTATTACATGACTGACAATTGACAAATTACTGCATAAAATTAATCAATCTTTAACAAATTAGCTGAACAAGGCAAATGGCAATCGAATTTACTAAGTATCACGGACTCGGTAATGATTTTATTCTCATTGATAACCGTTCCTCATTGACACCAGTATTGACACCAGAGAAAGCTGTACAGTGGTGCGATCGCCATTTTGGTATCGGTGCTGATGGTGTTATTTTTGCCCTTCCTGGACAACATGGCACTGACTACACTATGCGGATTTTTAACTCTGATGGTTCAGAACCAGAAATGTGTGGGAATGGAATTCGCTGTTTAGCGGTATTTTTGACAGAATTAGAGGGCATTAACCGCACCAAAGATAAATATCATATTCATACTTTAGCAGGTGTAATTACACCCCAACTTACAGATGATGGTCAAGTTAAGGTAGATATGGGTGAACCACGATTATTAGCAGAGGAAATTCCTACTACTTTAGCGTCTAGAGAGCTTCAAGTTATTAATCTTCCTTTGGACGTAGTTGGGAAAACTTGGGATGTTACCTGTGTCAGCATGGGAAACCCCCATTGTATCACATTTGTGGAAAATGTGGCCACGATTAATTTAGAAAGCATTGGTCCCCAATTTGAAAATCATCCGGTATTTCCTAAGAAAACCAATACGGAATTTATTGAAGTCGTAAATCGCAACTACTTGAAAATGCGGGTTTGGGAACGGGGTGCGGGAATTACCCTCGCTTGTGGCACCGGTGCTTGTGCGTCCTTAGTAGCAGGAGTATTGAATGATTTATGCGATCGCACTGCTATAATTGAATTACCCGGTGGACTCCTAGAAATTCAATGGTCAGAAACTGACAACCGAATTTGTATGACAGGACCTGTACAACGAGTATTTACAGGCAAATATTAAATAAATTAAAATCAGCCTGTTTTGAGTTCTAAATAATATCAGCGATTGTCTACAGAATTACTGTAGGCGATCTGCTTACACCAGCTGTATCTAAAAAGATAATTCTTGAAATAACTCCACAGATGAAACTAATATCAATGATTATACAAAGTTTTGATCCTTTAGTCCTGGATATCCTGATTCTGAATAAACTACCTTTCGTGAGGTTAGCACATTTTATAGTAAAATTAGTGCTTTGATCTAGAGGAAAACAAAAAAATGACCCGTGTGATCATCGTGCGTCATGGCCAAAGTACCTACAATATAGAAAAACGTATTCAAGGGCGTACTGATGCGTCCTCTTTAACCCCAAAGGGCTGTGATGATGCTACTAAAGCAGGTAAAGCCCTCAGTAGTATTTCATTTCAAGCTATTTATAGTAGTCCGCTGCAACGCGCAAAATCAACAGCAGAAATTATCCGCAGTCAATTAGCTACACAAGTTCCTATAATTCTTGATGAACAATTGGTGGAAGTTGATTTACCTCTTTGGGTAGGAATGACCACGAGTGAAGTCAAAGCACAGTTAACAGCAGATTACCGCACCTGGAAGGAACTTCCCCATGAATTTTCCATGGTTTTACAGGAAGATTCCGGGACTAGAGAACATTTCCCAGTTTTAGCCTTATATGCTCAAGCTAAACAATTTTGGCAAGAGATTCTTCCCCAGCACCAAGGTGAAACTATCCTCATTGTTGGTCATAATGGGATTAACCGCGCCTTAATTAGTACCGCTTTGGGTATTTCCCCCAGTCGTTACCATTGTTTACAACAGTCTAACTGCGGAATTAGCGTTTTAAATTTTGCTGGTGGTTTGGGTGAACCAGTACAGTTAGAATCTATGAATCAAACCCAACATCTGGGTGAAACTTTCCCTTCTTTGCGTCCTGGTCATCAAGGGGTAAGATTACTATTGGTACGTCATGGTGAAACTGAATGGAATCGTCAAGGTAAGTTTCAAGGACAAATTGATATTCCCCTCAATGATCATGGCAGAAATCAAGCCACAAAAGCCGCAGAATTTCTCAAAGATGTGAATATTGATTTTGCTGTTAGTAGCACTATGTCCCGTCCCAAGGAGACAGCGGAAATTATCTTAAAATATCATCCTAGTTTAAACTTGCAACTGTTTGCTGGTTTAAGAGAAATTAGTCATGGACTGTGGGAAGGTAAATTTGAATCGGAAATTGACCAGGAATTTCCCGGGGAATTGGAAAGGTGGCGCACAATACCCGCAAAAGTACAGATGCCAGAAGGAGAAAATTTAGAACAGGTCAGAGAACGCAGTGTTAGTGACTGGAATACCATAGTTAAAAATGCTGAATCTCAGCAATTACAACTAGGCTTAGTAGTCGCTCATGATGCTACTAATAAAACTTTATTGTGCCATATTCTGGGTTTATCTGCGGAAAATTTCTGGAATTTCCGTCAAGGTAATGGTGCTGTAAGTGTGATTGATTATCCTGCTGGTAGTCAAGGTTATCCGGTTCTGCAAGCAATGAATATTACTGGACATTTAAGTAATAGTGTACTGGATAAAACTGCCGCTGGAGCATTATAATTTGCTCAGTTGTTGGGGTAATTAATGAATTACCCTGACTCGTACTTTTGATTGATCTAGTATTGATCAAGCACTGCATAGATTTTAGAATTACACAGGAGTTAGGAAAGAATAAACCATGCATCTCTAAACCGAAAAAGGCAGCGTATTTTCACTAACTATAAAAATCTTCATCCAAGATTTGCTCAACAGAAAATGGACAAATATCAGGATATTCACTTTCATCAGCAATACGCACTCCAAAAGTAGCAAATTTACTTTCTTTAATTGCTAATTTACGTCCTTGAGAATAGGCTTTATTTATAGCTTCTAAAAGAAAACTTTTGAGAGAAGGAGTATTTTCTAAATTGTTTAAAACTCGTTGACGATGTTCAATAACTGAGTGATACCAACTCATTTTCATACTATCTGGAGCATCTTGGACTTTTAGTTTTAGCAAATGAGTTAACAAGATCATAAGATTACTTGTAAGCGCATTTTTTTCCGATTTACCCAAATCATTTAATTCCTCAATTAGACATTCAATATCAAGGGCTTCAAATTGACGATTTTTAAGGTGTTGAATTGTTGATCCAATCCAACTTTGCAAATCTTGATCATGGAGAGGTTCAAGCATATAAGTGAAAATACAACAATTATGATAATAATAATTTCTATATTAACCTAAGTTATAGAAATTTGTGAATAAATCAGGACCTACGCAAAAAGAACCGAAAGTAGGGGTAATTCATGAATTACCCCTACGCAAGAATAAGGTGTTTAGCCACATCTTACGTAAGTCCTATAAATGATGATTTCTGGCTAGAAGTCGGAAATGTGAATCATGGGAACACAAGTTACCAAAAATACCTATATTATATTTTAATACTGAAGTTATTGCTAAAACGTCCAATTTGCATGATCAAACAGTAGAATAGACAACGGTTAAAAGACTGATAAGTAGTATTTTTCATGACAAAAGAACTATTAAAACAAGTAAGAGTAATTGATCCTCTGCAAAAAACTGACACAGTAGCCGATGTGTTAATTATTGATGGTTATATTGAAGATGTCGCCCCACAAATTACAAATTTTACTACAGATACTTCTGTCCGCGATTGTCAAGGTTTGGTTATCGGTCCTGGACTGGTTGATTTATATAGTCATTCCGGTGAACCTGGTTTTGAAGAACGAGAAACTTTAAGTTCTCTTTTCCAGGCTGCTACTGCTGGTGGTTTTACTAGAGTTTGTGTTTTACCTGATACATCACCAGTTATTGATCAACCTGCTCTGGTAATAAAGTTACAACAATACCGAAATCGGGAAAAAGTCTCCCCTAATCTTCACATCTGGGGAGCAATTACTTTAGATTTGGCAGGTAAACAATTAACAGAAGTAGCAGATTTAACTGCTGCCGGAATTGTGGGTTTTACTGATGGTAAACCTTGGGAAAATTTGGGAATAGTTAGACGGGTTTTGGAGTATCTTCAACCTTTTGGTAAACCTGTAGCTTTTTGGCCGTGCGATCGCCATTTAGCAGCTAATGGTATGATACGAGAAGGTGCAGAAGCCTTGCGTTTAGGTTTACCACCGATTCCAGCTAGTGCGGAAACAACGGCTATTGCAGCTTTATTAGAATTAGTCGCGGATATCGGTACACCAACCCATATCATGCGTGTTTCTACTGCTCGTAGTGTAGAATTAATTGCTGAAGCTAAATCCAATGGTGTGCCTATTACTGCTAGTACAACCTGGATGCACGTTTTACTTGATACAGAATCTATGAGAAGTTACCACACTTCCTTACATTTAGATCCGCCTTTGGGAAATTACCAAGATATGCTATGCTTACGGGAAGGTTTGCGAACGGGTATAATAGATGCGATCGCAATTGATCACGCACCCTATACTTACGAGGAAAAAGTTCAGGCTTTTGCGGAATCGCCACCGGGAGCAATTGGTTTAGAATTGGCATTACCCCTATTATGGCAAAATCTCGTGGCTACTGGAGAATTTACACCTTTGGAATTATGGCGCGTTTTGAGTCATCAACCAGCGACTTGTTTACAACAGGAGATTAAGGCCATTCAACCGGGTGAAAAAGCTGAATTGACATTATTTGACCCTGGGCAAATTTGGAAAGTAAATCAGGCAAATCTCCAGACACTTTCTGCTAATACCCCTTGGTTTGGTCAAGAAATTATGGGTCGGGTTGTACAGGTTTTTTTGTGAAAATCTATTTTGATTTTTGTTAACGAATCAAAGGAAAAATAGATATTATCGGGTACTTTACAGTCACGTCTTTTTATTATTCAATGTCTGATTTAATTTTGTTTTGGCATCGTCGAGATTTACGCATTTCTGACCATACAGGACTAGCTGCGGCCAGAAAAAAAACTCCCAAGATTGTAGGTGTATTTTGTCTAGATCCTCAAATTCTTGAAGGTGATGATATTGCACCTGCTAGGGTAAAATATATGATTGGTTGTTTACAATCACTTCAGGAAAGATATCGGCAAGCAGGTAGTCAATTATTAATTTTGCAAAATGATCCCGTTGTGGCAATTCCTCAATTAGCAGTGGCTTTAAATGCTAAAGCAGTATTCTGGAATTGGGACGTTGAACCTTATTCACAAATTCGGGATTTAGCGGTAATTGATGTTTTAAAAACCGCAGGAATTGAGTTTCTTAACTACAATTGGGATCAGCTACTTCACTCTCCAATGGAAATTTTTAGTGGTGGCAAAACTCCCTATACTATTTATACTCCTTTCTGGAAAAATTGGTATAGCAAACCCAAAGCTAACCCAGTTAAAACTTTAGAAAATCTAGAAAATTTAACAGCCAAAGAACAGGAAATAGCGGAAAAATCTGGAATCATCAATTTACCTACTGCGGAAGATTTAGGTTTTATTTGGGATAGGGAATTAATAATTAATCCTGGAGAGTTAGCAGCACAAGAAAAATTAGAAAATTTTACCCATGATCCTATTAATGAATATCAAGAACAGCGCAATTTCCCCGCTATTGAGGGAACATCTCAATTAAGCGCTGCTTTGAAGTTTGGTGTTATTGGTATTAGAACTATTTGGCAAAGTACCATAGAAGCCTTAGCAAATAGTAATAGTGAGGAAGTAAATGCTAGTATCCAAACATGGCAAAAAGAACTAGCATGGAGGGAATTTTATCAACACGCTATGTACCATTTCCCCACATTAGCTAATGGTGCATATAGAGATAATTTTAAAACATTTCCCTGGCGAAATAACGAAACTTATTTTCAAGCTTGGTGTGAGGGTAAAACGGGTTATCCTATAGTTGATGCCGCTATGCGTCAATTAAATGAAACTGGTTGGATGCACAATAGATGTAGAATGATAGTTGCTAGTTTTTTGACTAAGGATTTAATAATTAATCCTCAATGGGGAGAAAAATATTTTATGCAGAAACTCATTGATGGTGATTTATCTGCTAATAATGGAGGTTGGCAATGGAGTGCTTCTAGTGGTATGGACCCCCAACCATTACGCATTTTTAATCCAGCTAGTCAAACCCAAAAATTTGACGCAGAAGCAGAATATATTCGTCAATGGATACCGGAATTACGTTCTCTAGATACGGCTTATGTAGTAACTGGGAAAATTCCGCCCCTAGAATATCATCGCGTCAATTACCCTAAACCAATTGTTGATCATCAAAAACAGCAAGCTTTATTTAAGCAAATATATCAACAACAAAAAGCCGTTACTTAATTTCTTTGTCTAAATCAGGATTTCCAGGATTTAAAAATGTACAGGATGTGATTTTTTGATAATATTATGTTCATCTGGATATTTCCGCTAATGCTAGGTCTGATATCTTTCATCTTCTTTAAAAAAAATAAATTTTCCCAAATTGGACAAAATTGTTATATATTACTAGGTACAATTCATTTTTTGTCCGTTTCTAAAACCTGCTATATTACTGCTGTTGATGAAGAAGAACAAACCGCCACAGTAGAAGCTGTAGTTAGTAGGGTGCGTCAGGATAAATAATTTCTTGGTGTAGTTAGGGCTTGTAGCGCTGACACATCCTGCATTTAGAATGTTTTTTCATAGGGAATTGACAACTTCACAAAGTAAGCGCGATTCCTACGGAGCGCTTCGCTATCGCTTGTAAGCTGTTACGCAGCTAAACTGTATAATCTTAATATTCTTAGGTCTTGTGGAACAGGCATCTTGCCTGTTAACATTATATAAATTAAATGCAGTACAGCTTATTTTACTGATAGTTGGCTAATAGCTTTATGAGACGAAAAAGAAAGTTAATTAGGAAAAATAAGATACTTGAATGATGGCAAGGGGAAAAGCGATCGCTTAATTAAAATTTGCTTATTTCCTAAAACGGAATCCAATCTAATTTATCAATCCATTCTTCACTATCGGTTGTTTCCCAAAGCAGAAAAATTGCTTCTGCCCAACTACCTAAAGTTGTACCTGGACGTAACCACATAACTCCCCAGATGTGTCCACCTGCTGCCCAATGCGCTTCTAAATGACTAGGCATACTTTTACGGTTGTCTGTCACCAATAACCGTTGAGATACTTCCAGATAACGCAGCAGTTCTGGATCTAGTGTTCCTAGAGGGGGAGCATCTGGATCACCCACACGAACTATATCTATTGCTGGGTTAAGACGCAAAACAGCAAACTTTAGCTTTGGTGACAAATTTTCATCGAGTAAGAAACGGATCTTCATACAAGATTAAGCCGCTCCTGTTCTCGTTGTGCCTTTATTGCTCTCAAACGCTGTATCATCAAAGAAGGATTAGCAGCCGCTTCTTGATAACGCTATTCTCTCCACCTAGCCAAACGCAACATATAAGCATCTATTTCCGCACGATTATGGAGATAGTAAGTAATAGTGGCATGAATTTTTTCTAAATTCAGTGACGGCAACTCTTCCAGAATTTGTTCTGGTGTAAACCCTTGCAAGTAATAATCAATCACATCATCAATACCGATTCTATGCCCTTTAATGCGGATATCATCTGGGTCTAAAAATTCAAAATAATCTTCTAGTTCCATAATTTCACCTTCAAAGATTCCTCCTGATTATATCTTACCCAAAAGGCTTTTAGGAGTGATTCTTATTCCCTTGCCAGATCACTGCTGAATTGAGGTATGAAATTTCCAAATTGATCCTTTTTCTGCTATGTTGTAAATATTTAATTATATTAATTATAAATGTATCTACCACTACATAGCCATGAATCAGATATGTTGTCTTAACCCAGAGTGTGATAACCCCTCAGTTCCCGAACACACCAAACTCTGTCCTAACTGCGGTGTCACTCTAGTCACATTGAGAGACCGCTATCGTCCGATTAAATCATTAGGTGGTGGGGGATTTGGTAAAACTTACTTAGCGGAAGATATTGACAAACTTAACGCCCAGTGCGTAATTAAACAATTTGCGCCGCAGATTTCTGGTACAAACGCCTTACAAAAAGCCAAGGAATTATTCTTACAAGAAGCACAGCAACTACAAAAACTCGGTGAACATTCCCAAATTCCCACACTGTTAGCTTATTTTGAAGAAAATCACCGTCTGTATTTAGTACAACAATTCATTGACGGCGAAAATTTATTAGAAGAATTAGGAAAACAGGGAATATTTTCAGAATCAAAAATCCGCGCCTTATTACAAGATTTATTAACCACCTTGAAAGTAGTTCACCAAGATGGTGTAATTCATCGAGATATTAAACCAGAAAATATTATGCGTCGTCGTGGTGATGACAAATTAATATTAATTGATTTTGGGGCATCAAAACAACTCCAGGGAACAGTTAAAACAGGGACATCTATTGGCACTTTTGGCTATTCTCCTTTAGAACAAATGCAGGATGGTAAAGTATATCCCGCTAGTGATTTATATAGTTTGGGTGCAAGTTGTTTTCACTTATTAACAGGAGTTCACCCTTGGCAACTGTGGCAAGAAGATGGCTATGGATGGGTGAAAACTTGGCGTAGTCATTGTCATTTACAAAAACCTATAAACTCTGACTTGGGGAGAATTTTAGATAAATTATTGCAGAAAGATTATCAACAGCGTTATCAATCTGCCCAAGAAGTTTTAAAAGATTTAAAAACTTCACAATTAACAACTAAAACGGCTTATCAATCTTCGCGCAAATCTTCTCAAGTAACATCTCAACAACAAAAGTCACCATCAAAAACATCATCTACTCAAATTAAATCACAGCGAAATTCAGTTGTTCCAAAGAGTCACATTTCTCAGCCAAATAACTTACCTGGGATAATCACTTGGAGTTCCATAGGTGTTTTTGTGCTGGGAACAGTTTTTTTAGGAACTCAATCGGCTCATATTCCAATTATTTGTAAACCACTGGATAACTGTGCTGTTGATGAAAAGTTTAGTTCGCAATATCAACAAGCAAAAGATATAGCTGATACTGCTCAAAAGTTGTCCGAAAATGCCAAGAATGTGGAAGAATTACGAGCATCTCAACAGCAATTACAAAAAGCGATCGCTCAACTAAAAACTATACCAACATCTGCTAAGGTATATGTTACTGCTAAAAAGGAACTTTCCGATTATCAAAGTCAATTAACCAAGATACAAAGCCGTTTAGAGAAGGAAAATCAAGCTCTTGACTCCATTAAAGTCGCCAAACAACAAGCTCAAGATGCAGAAGAACAGAGAGAAAAGGCGCAAACGGTTAGTGAGTATGAAGCAGTTAAGGAGAAATGGGATAAGGCACTGGCGATTTTAAATGATATCTCTTCTGATACTTTTATCTCAGAACGGGTTACTAATCTTAAAGAAACCTATCAATTAAAACAGGAAAAAGTAGTTGCTATAATTGAAGATTTGAACAAGCCAACACCATCACCTGAACCAACTCCTACATCAACTCCTACACCTGAACCCACTCCAAGTCCAACAAGTTCCCCTACATCAACTCCTACGATTGAACCACCTAATAAATCTCGTCGCCAGTATGAATGCTCAGAAAATGGGGTTGAGCCTAGCATATCAGGTGCTATATATCAAGATGGGTATTGCCTTATTCCTATATCAACGGGAAAATGTATCGCAATTCAAAATCAATACACTCGTCTATATAATCCACAGCAAGTAGGCTGGCAAAAGTGCGATGATCAAGATGTTGTAACAATTCCGACTACAGGGCAGAAGTATTATAGATTTAGTGGTGGTTCAGTTGAAACTATATTTGTACTTGATTGATATGAGTGAATCAAAAATCCCATGGCCAATTTGGGCTGCTGTTATGCTGGCTTGTGCGGTTATTGCTGCTTGGGCTTCTCGTCCCCAAACCGACGATCAAAGAGTTGAATATCTGCAAAGAAAAATTAGCAGTCTAGAAGCACAATTAAATCGTCAGCAACCGACTTATTCTCCTAGTGTTTCTGAACCATCGCCATCACCTGAACCAACACCTACATCAACTCCTACCCCTGAACCCACTTCTATTCCTGAACCTACTTCTATCCCTGAACCAACTTTGCGTTTATCAAATCCAAAATGGGATTATAGTGTTTTTAATTCTAGAAAAACTTACAGCGACACAGAAATACAATATATTTTGAAATCAGGAGCTAAATATGATGATTCTAATAAACAGGTAGAGTGGATTGTTGATGAGAAAATCACCTGTTTTCGATATAATGAAACACCTTATGGTACATTTTTATTCTGTTCTTCTTTACCTTTAAAGCGAGAGTTTAGTGCTGTATTTAAGGATGTAGATGGAGTCACTATTGGTTCTCAGGTTCTTTTTGAAGATGGAGGGAATAATCCAAAGCAAGAAGGAAATATAACTACATATCGCTATAGATATATATTAACAATTCCTGATTCAGTATGGTCAAGATGGTCGGAAGTTACTCAAGTTATTATTACTAATTACTAAATTTGGTACAAAATGAATAAATTTCAACGTTTGAAAAGTGAATAATGAAGAAATTTCTAAGATAAGGAGAATATCAATATGGCTAAGAAAAATTTGCTGTCAGTATGGCGCTAGTTTGGAGTTGTTGGAAGGTAAGGTTTTACCCGGTATTGCAGCTTTGGATGAAGCGTAATTAAATAGGGGTGAAGGATGAGGCTTTTTTGGCTTTGTCCTTCCTCCTTCATCAAATTTTAACAACTATATATTTAGCGTCCAATCTTCCATTTTTAAATCAGGAACTTTGATAAAATCTTTGTAATTTTGAGTGACTAAAATCGCATCATTAACTAATGCGATAGTAGCTATTCTTAAATCTTGTGTCCCTATATTGATTTTTTGCTGACGTAGTTTTTTAAAACATTCACAAGCTGCCTCATTAAAATCTAATAAATTCATCTGACAAAAATAACCTTGAGTTATTAGTAAATTTTGGTAAGCTCTTGGTAACAATTCTGGTTTAGTAGTACATTTACTAATAATTGCTAATCTACCTTTTAATTGTTCTTCCAAGGTAACAGTAGTAATAAATATATTGGCAATTCCCACAACTTTGGCGTGTTGAGCAATATTAGAATTTCCGTGTTGAGAAAGAGTGACAACATTAGTATCAAAAATATATTTGTTCACACTGTTTATTTTTCCTCTAAAGAAGCTTCATAAGCAGCCATTTCTGCATCTAATTCCCGGCGATTTTTAGCCATTTCTTCTACAAAATCATCAAAAAGTGGATCGTCTTTAAAAATACCATCAAATTGAACAAAAGGATTAGACTTGTCCAACGTTGTATTTGAAATTGCTTCCTCAAATCCCGCTAATTGAAGCATTTCGCGTATCCCCCTCAGTTCTGCTGGTTCTCTTTCTATATCTTTTGCAGCATATATCTGATTAATTCTTGCATCAACGATTTTATTAATGACGGATTCTAAATCCTGTAAAGTCATTTCGGTAATAGACTGGTTTAGCATATTTGATCTACCTCCAGTAGTAATCTCAATTTCTTTTAAGCTAGAATTTAACTAAATTGAGCTTTATTGCAATACTATTGCCAAAACCCACCAAACCCTATTAATATCCTCACGATTTTAGTGGGTTTCAGACATATTTGGTAAAATTGGCAATAGTATTGTTATTGTAGCATACATTCGTATTAGGAAAAATTCATAAAACTTTTGGTCTGTCACCAATAACCCTTGAAATACTTCTAGACGATTCTATGCCGCTTAATGCGAATACCATCTGGATCTAAAAATTCAAAATAATCTTCTAGCTGCATATTTTCACCTTATACAGTCCTTTGATCTATCTTACTTGACAAAGGCTTGTTAGTGGGAGCTTCATTTCTGAGTTTTATATGTTTTTATTGTGCTATTAAAGACGAATTTTGATAAGTTTGCTGTGGGTACAGAAGCGAACTGATAAGTCAGCGATCGCTCGTACTCTAGCAGATATCAGCAAAACCGGCACAACAACCATCATTGGTGGTGGTGACTCTGTAGCAGCACTTGAAAAGGTAGATTTGGCTGATCAAATCAGCCACATTTCTACCGGTGGTGGCGCTAGTTTGGAGTTACTAGAAGGTAAGGTTTTACCCGGTATTGCAGCTTTGGATGAAGCTTAATTAACGTCAGATTCCCGACTTTTTAGATAAGTCGGGAATTTAGATATTTGAGCTATATAAGTGATAATGTGATGGCAACAATTGAAGAAATTTCTGTGATAGGGTTTTGCAAAAAATTATCCTAAAAGATATCAAACCTTTTTCTCGTTAAAAAAGATAAACTTTCCCAAATTGGACAAGATTGTTATATATTTATGAAGTAGGATTAGTTGTTTGTCCGTTTCCAAAAGCTTTTATCATAGTATGTCCAAAACTTACACCGTAGAAATCAAACACGAAGATAAAATATATACTCTGCAAGTTCCCGAAGATCAAGCAATCTTATCAGCAGCAGAAAAAGCAGGTTTAGAATTACCCGCTTCCTGTCATGCTGGAGTTTGTACCACTTGTGCTGGTTTAATTTCAGAAGGAAAAGTAGATCAAAGTGAAGGTATGGGTGTAAGTCCAGAACTGCAAGAACAAGGTTATGTTTTGCTTTGTGTTGCTAAACCATTATCTGATCTCAAAGTTGAAACAGGTAAGGAAGAAACAGTTTATGACAAACAATTTGGGAAAGGGTAGATATATATAGTTGCCAATTACCATCAAGTCCTTCTATACTCAAGATTAACAATAGAAAGGATTTAGAATAATGACAACTCATTTTATTACCGCTGAAATTGAATTACAAGAAACCCCCACTGAATTAGAAAAAGCCATTACAGCGGAATTACAAAAACAAGGTGAACCCCTACGTTGGGCTATTACCGCTATTGACGAAACCCAACAAACCGCAACAGTAGAAGCTGTAGTTACCGCTTAGATTATCTATTATTCGCGGCTACCGCGAAATAAAGAACCTGTGATACCCATTCAAAAACCATATACGGTTATTTTAATTATACCCACCGGCATTGGGGCAGCAATTGGCGGTTATGCTGGTGACGCATTACCAGTAGCCAGAATTATATCACAGGTGTGCGATCGCTTGATTACTCACCCCAATGTCATGAATGGGGCAAGTTTATACTGGAATATTGCCAACGCTTTCTATGTAGAAGGTTATGGTTTAGACAAATTTGCCGCTGGAGAATGGGGTTTACGTCCCGTTCGTAGCAATAGGGTAGGTTTACTTTTAGACCAGGGTATTGAGCCGGAATTAATGCTGCGACACTTGCAGGTAGCGGACGCAGCCAGGGCAACTTTAGGGTTAGATATCACAAATCATGTAATTACTGATGCGAATCTGAATGTAGAATTACGGAGTTCTCTATCAGGGACAAGTTGGGGAACAATAGGTAATCCTGATAGTTTATTACGGGGTGCTGAAAAATTAATTATACAGGAAAAAGCCCAAGCGATCGCAGTTGTTACCCGTTTCCCAGACGACATTGACGAAACTACCCTGCAAAACTATCGCCAAGGTCAAGGAGTAGACCCTCTAGCGGGTGCAGAAGCCGTCATTAGTCATTTATTAGTTCGTACCTTTAAAATTCCTTGCGCCCATGCTCCTGCCCTTTCTCCTACGCCTACAGACCCTAATTTATCACCTCGTGCTGCGGCTGAGGAATTAGGCTATACATTTTTACCTTGCGTTTTAGTTGGTTTAAGTAACGCTCCGCAATTTATAATTAATACAGAATCTTATCAGCCATTATCAACGGATCTATGGTCAGACCAGGTTGACGCTTTAATTATTCCTGACACATCCTGTGGAAGTAGTGCTTTATTGAGTTTAAGTCAAAGTCAATGTCAAATAATTACAGTTATGGAAAATAAAACCTTGTTACAGGTTTCTGCTCATAAGTTAAAAATTCCCACCTGGCAGGTAAACTCATATTTGGAAGCTGTAGGCTTATTAGTAGCGCATAAAGCAGGTATTAGGTTTAAATAACAAAAATTTATTCAGATTTCGTTAATGATTGTCTATGTTGGGTTTCGCTGTCGCTCTACCCAACCTACAATTATTCTGATGGAGTTAAAATGAAACTCCATAGAATATTTCTTCTTGAATAATTAACCGCAGATGAACGCAGATGAACGCCGATAAACGTAGATAAGCATGAATTAATTTATTTTATGTTTTATGACTTACGCTGAGGACGCTTTGTGAAGTTTGTCAATTACCTATTACCATTATTTATTTAAATTCCTGTGGCTGAACAACAAAATCAAGAACCAGAAATTCCTTACTTAACACGCACCCAAGTTCTCGTAGCAATGGGTGTAACAGCGATTATTCTGTGGATAGTTGCCAAATTATGGTTACATTGGGGTAACATCATTCTTTTTAAGTGGTTTTGGGACGAAAAACATTTACTCTTGGGAATTGCTTTGGGTGTGTCCATTACCCTATTAAGTGCTTTAGCTTATCGCTTTTCTGTTCCTTATCGCAAAAGTGCAGATTATTATTTAGAAATAGTTCTCAAACCTCTAGCAATACCCGATTTAATCTGGCTAGGATTATTACCAGGTTTAAGCGAAGAATTATTATTTCGAGGTGTCATGCTACCAGCCCTGGGTGCAGATCATCTAGCTGTAATAGTATCTAGTCTTTGTTTTGGAGTCTTGCACCTTAGTGGTCCTCAACAATGGCCTTATGTAATTTGGGCAACAATAATTGGTGTAATTTTAGGTTATAGTGCTTTACTGAGTGGTAACTTATTATTAGCAATAGTTGCCCATATTGTGACAAATCTATTTTCTAGCTATTTATGGAAAACTCAAAAACTGTAGATATAGCTGGGTTAGGACTTACGCACACATCACGACAGATCGAACCATTGAGACATAATTTATCCTTTGGTTGTAAATGTAAATATTGAATGTCCATAAGGTTAGTGAGTTGGTAGTTTCTTTCCACAAATATGCTCATTAATTATCGTTACATAATCCTCTAAGTTTCTCACCATTGCGGCATCTTTCTAAAATTCTATCTAAATTTTTCCCCCATTTTCTACAAGCATTTGTATTACCATCTTGACATTGATCTGAAAGGGGAATCTCAGAAATGATGCCTATGAACTTCCATTTACTATTAACTGACTGATACATTTCTCCAGATCGAGCAACTGCTATAGTGATATTTCCCCATGTTCCAGTTGATATAGGAGCGCCATTTGCATCAAGTCTGACAAAAGTACCACACACATCAAGGCTTACAGGAATCTGACTAAATTTAAAGGGGGAATTTACAGGTTTGCATTCATAAGTTTGAGCATTGACTGGGTGACTATTAATTAATGTGGATGCAATTGTTAAAGACATTCCTATGAACAATACTTTTATGTTGGTATTCATTGAACTTCTCCAATAATGATGTTTAGTATTTGTTGGATTTCTGATCCAAACTCAACCTACAAATCCTATTTCAAGCTGTATGGGGGTTTCTTGAAATTCAGAATCATTTAATAATTTAGCCACACCATAAGCAGCAAGTCCTAAAACTGCACCAATTCCCGCCATGGGTACAGTACCAATACCGAACGCTAACCCAACTTTAGGCGCGACAAATCCCATATTACCGATTATATGAGAAATCCCAAAACCACTCATAGCACCAATATCCATTGCACCAAAAGCTACTGTATCCCCTGTTCTCATTCCCTCAAAAGCACCATAAGCAGCAGCGCCAATAACAGCACCCGCAGCCGTTACAGAAACCCCACCTATTCCTAGACCACCAAAGCCGCCAACTATTCCCATACCACCCACAGTGGCGGAAATAGTTGCACCTGTTAACGTTCCTGTGGTCATAAATATTGCACCTGGTTGGGATATTGGTTTCATAGGATGTAACCGGAAACTTGATTTTTACGTCAGGGTAATTTATGTTTATAAATTACAGCATAAATTACAGCACTTCTCCTACTTTACGCCTCTGGTGGTTCATTTACCCGAAAATCCCTCTCACTCTCGTGTCGTTTTGTTTTGTGTAAGTCCTGAGATAAGTAAGTGAACGGAAAAAAACGACATAAGTAACGAAAAGTAAAGTTGTCCAAAACCTGTTCCCAGTTAAGAGTTCCCTGTTCCCTTGTCATAACGACAATTTTTAACGCCAACCTACTTAGTAAGTCTACATAAAATATGCCATTTTGATGACGAAATATTAAGGAATATTGTATTTTGTGTGAAAACCCCAGGCTAGGGGGGAAGGCCACCTAAAAGTCCGTGATAGGATACTTTGGGAAAATATTGATAATTAGGAGAAAACCTTTGACACTACGGGTTGCTGTTGTTGGTTCTGGACCTGCCGGTTCATGCGCTGCTGAAACACTAGCGAAAGCTGGAATCGAAACATACTTGTTTGAGCGGAAATTAGATAACGCCAAGCCTTGTGGGGGCGCTATTCCCCTCTGTATGGTGAGTGAGTTTGATTTACCTCCAGAAATTATTGACCGTCGGGTACGGAAAATGAAAATGATTTCTCCCTCTAATCGTGAGGTTGATATCAATTTGATAAATGAAGATGAATATATAGGAATGTGCCGACGAGAAGTGCTAGATGGTTTTTTGCGAAACCGGGCAGCCAAATTAGGCGCGAATTTAATTAACGCCACTGTTCATAAAGTTGATATTCCTGGGAACAATACCGACCCCTATACCATCCATTATGTTGACCATACGGGAGACGGGTCCTTGGGCCTGACTAAAAGCCTCAAGGTGGATTTAATTGTTGGTGCGGACGGCGCAAATTCCCGCATTGCTAAGGATATGGATGCTGGAGATTACAATTATGCGATCGCTTTCCAAGAACGCATTCGTCTTCCCCAAGATAAAATGGCCTATTATAATGACCTGGCGGAAATGTACGTTGGTGACGACGTTTCTACAGACTTCTACGCTTGGGTATTCCCCAAATATGATCACGTAGCAGTAGGTACTGGCACAATGCAAATTAACAAAGCCAGTATTAAACAATTACAAGCAGGTATTCGCGCCCGCGCTGCCGAAAAACTAGCCGGTGGTAAAATCATCAAAGTAGAAGCCCACCCCATACCCGAACACCCCCGTCCTCGT
Organism: Anabaena sp. 54; assembly: GCA_900299285.1. Taxonomy (GTDB): domain Bacteria; phylum Cyanobacteriota; class Cyanobacteriia; order Cyanobacteriales; family Nostocaceae; genus Dolichospermum. The sequence continues at coordinate 17,687 of OMJF01000257.1, forward strand.
CGCGTTGTCGGACGCATTGCTTTAGTAGGAGACGCTGCTGGTTATGTCACCAAGTCCTCTGGTGAAGGTATTTATTTTGCGGCTAAATCTGGCAGAATGTGTGCAGAAACCATTGTCGAAACTTCCAACAATGGGGCGCGGATACCTACAGAACGAGATCTAAAACTTTACCTCAAACGTTGGGATAAGAAATACGGACTCACTTATAAAGTATTAGACATTCTACAAACAGTCTTCTATCGTTCCGACGCTACCCGGGAAGCATTTGTAGAAATGTGTGATGATTTAGATGTTCAAAAGCTAACTTTTGATAGTTATCTTTATAAAACCGTAGTCCCCGCTAACCCCTTTACCCAATTAAAAATTACCGCCAAAACCCTTGGTAGTTTAATTCGTGGTAACGCCCTTGCACCCTAAATACAGGAAATCAGAAGCCAGAAATAAATTTCTGGGCTTCTTTTTTTGGGTGAATTACATATTATTTTTCTTTCACACCCAGACGCAAAGGTGCAGATAAAAGACATAACCTTAAATTTTGTAGGTTGGGTTGACCCACAGGGAAACCCAAAATTTTCGGGATTATGAAATGTTATTCTATTGTCGAAAAACTCTCATCAATTGACCAAGGTTAAATTACTTCTTAATGTTTTTGATGGTAACTCACCAAACATCTCCTGATAATCTTTAGCAAAATGTGGAGCATTCCGAAATCCCCACTCCCTTGCCACCTCCTTCACTGTTCTTGTATTCAGCTTAGGATTCATTAAAGCGCGACGTACCCCATTAAGCCGTTGAATTTTGATATAGGCCATGGGACTGATACTAAAAATCTCCTCAAACCCACAAGATAAGGCAGTACTACTAGTTCCTAATTCCTCACATAGTTTTTGTAGTGTTAAAGGTTTATCTCTATAGGAACTAGAAATTTCTTCCGCTTTCTTGACCAGGGAATAACGACGAAAGGGTTTTAATATACGTTGTTTTTTTTGGGCGTTTTTACCGAAGGTATGAATGAGTAATGGCAAGAAATCTTGCGTTATTAACGATTGCATCTGTGATTGCATTAATAATGATGGTTGAGTATTTAACATAAGAGTGATTTCTTCATAGAAAGCCCTAAGAGGTCGCAATGATGCTGGGTGTAAACCCATAGCATTGTACTTGAGAGCCTTATTAGCTCCTTCGTATCCCATTTGTTCGTATAAA
>OMJF01000258.1 GCA_900299285.1 Anabaena sp. 54
GGCGTAGATAAAATGGCCATTCTCAATCGCCAAAAAGCTTACTCTATATTATTTTTGACTTTTGACCTTTGACTTTTGACTTCCGCCCTGCGGTACTAGTGTGATTCATCTAAACAATATTTGACAATTAACAAACAATTTCTTGTATCTTGATCACGCTCATAGACGACTTTATCAGCCAAACGGCGGAGTAAAAACCACCCATATCCACCTACTTGTAGAGTCCCCGGTACTGGTTCAGTGATCACATCAGGATTAAATGGTTTTCCATAATCCCAAATTCTCATTTCCAGTCTATTAATCCATAGACTGACTTGAATTTCTATCGCTGTTTCCTGTGGTAAAGAATGATGAGCATGACGAACCGCGTTGGTAAAACCTTCTGCTAAAGCTAGATTAAGACGATAAATTTGGCTGTCTGACCAGCCATATTTCGGTAAATATTTGTGACAAAATTCTTCAAACCATTGTTGTACTTCGTTTAGGAGTTTAAGATCGCTCCTGACAGTTCGATGGTCTTGCTGCACTATGCCAAGCATTGACCCTAATTTGAATAAAAAATAAGTGGATAATACTTTAGACTGGGGAATTTTGGCGGGTGATTTTAGATTGGAGATATTTTGGTTTTCACTCGCTAGTGATCACCAATCTTAAAATTCTCCCCCTGCAATTCTATAATTAGTTAACGCCTGTGGGTCTGCAAAAGCATATATAAAGAATATATTTTGAAACATCAATAACAATAGACCATAAAAGACTTACTGTTATTAGTTTTTCAGATATTGTCTTCTATACACTCTTGAAAACCACAGACGTGATCAGGTTTATGTTTGACTGTGACTATCTTAGAACAATCCTAAAGTTAAGGATTTATCTAATGGGAGTGCAGCGCCAATACCCAGCCACAGAGTCACAATAGTACCAAACAGAAATACAGTTGTTGCTACAGGACGACGGAAGGGGTTTTGGAACTTATTCACGTTTTCCAGGAAAGGAACAAGAATGAGTCCCAAGGGTACAGAAGCCATTGCTAATACACCTAATAGTTTACTAGGTAATGAGCGTAAAATTTGGAATACAGGATATAAGTACCACTCTGGTAAAATTTCCAAAGGAGTAGCAAAAGGATTAGCTGGTTCACCTGTCATAGCTGGATCTAAAACAGCTAAAGAGACAATACAGGCAAAAGAACCCATAATGACGACAGGAAATATATACAGCAGATCATTAGGCCAAGCGGGTTCACCATAATAATTATGACCCATGCCTTGGGCAAGTTTGGCTCTCAACTTAGGATCGCTCAGATCCGGTTTTTTTTGCGTTGACATTTTGAAATGCGCTCTCCGGCTGAATTGAGGTTAAAGCATTAGCGAAAGCTATTAGCTTACAACTAGCTTGTGATTTCCGATATCAAGTTATTTTCTTTTAGTTTAAAACAAACTCCGATGATCTGGAAACACAAGTTATAGCTGTTGGCTAATAACTTTAATGACAAAGTGATTACAATGGTCCTGAAATACCTTGTTTGCGAATCATCAAGAAGTGGAACAACATGAAGACAGCAATTAGCCAAGGAAGAATGAAGGTGTGAGCGCTATAGTAGCGGGTGAGTGTAGCTTGACCCACACTAGAACCACCACGTAATAAATCGGAGATAAAAACGCCGACTACGGGAATTGCTTCTGGTACACCGCTAACAATTTTTACAGCCCAGTAACCAACTTGATCCCAGGGTAAAGAGTAGCCTGTTACACCGAAGGAAACGGTAATAACTGCAAGAATGACACCACTTACCCAGGTCAATTCCCGGGGCTTTTTGAAGCCACCAGTCAAATAAACGCGGAAAACGTGGAGAATCATCATCAGTACCATCATACTGGCTGACCAGCGGTGAATGGAGCGAATTAACCAACCGAAGTTGACTTCATTCATGATGTACTCTACAGAAGAAAAAGCTTCGGTAACTGTAGGTTTATAGTAGAATGTCATCGCAAATCCAGTCGCAAACTGGATCAGGAAACAAACTAGGGTAATTCCACCTAAACAGTAAAAAATGTTAACGTGGGGAGGAACGTATTTGGTGGTAATATCATCAGCAATCTCTTGGAGATCTAAGCGTTCCTCAAACCAGTCATAAACGTTGGCCATACAATCCTAAGTTCCTAAAAAATAGATTGCGGTTGATAAGTTTTGTGATGCGAAGCTTAGTCAGGAGCGACTATTCAACTAACCTAAGTTAGAGGGTTCGCTTCTCGTTTTACTCAAGAGAATTGGCTTCTACTTGTCTACGAGCGTTAAGGGTGTAAGTCACCCTATGTTTGAGTGTTTCTTCCTGTCTCTCGTCTTTATGGACTGACAATGACAATGTTGACACCAAAAAAGATTTTATCGTTAGATCAGGAAGAATGGATATCTCATTCAGTTGGACTAGCAACTTTATGAGAATAATGCACTTCTTCTATAAAAAAAGTAACATAGTCGAGAGATAGATTTCATCAACAAGTGAGCATTACAGAAATTTTTAGGGAATTTGAGTCTGACATGGAACTGAAATTAGGGTTCATTCACAAGCGGGTTTGGCGGCTAGGATGTTTACTATTATTGCTTTTTGCTTTGGTGTTTACTGGCTATATTCCCCCGGCTTTGGCTTTGACTCCAGAACAGAAGTTAGTTTATGAAGTATGGCGAATTGTTAACCGCTCTTATTTAGATGGCACTTTTAATCATCAAAGCTGGCTTGATGTCCGACAAAAAGCACTTAAAAATCATTTTGTCAATCATGAAGCAGCTTATGCCACAATTCAGGATATGCTCAACAGCCTGGATGATCCTTTTACCCGTTTTCTTGAACCTGAAAAGTATCGCAGTTTAAAGGTTAGCACTTCTGGAGAGCTTACAGGTGTGGGATTACAAATCGCTCTCAATCCCCAAACTGGTATTTTGGAAGTTATTACACCTATTGAAAATTCTCCAGCCGATAAAGCAGGTTTAAGACCGCGCGATCGCATTTTGAAAATTGAGGGTTTATCTACAGAGAATCTCTCTATTGATGAAGCTGCGGCGCGAATGCGTGGACCTTTGGGCAGCGTTGTCACGCTTTTAATTGGTAGGGAAGGAGAAAAGGATCAGGAAGTTGTATTGGTACGCGATCGCATTGCTCTAAATCCTGTTATATCTGATTTACGATTGTCCCCAGCAGGAAGCAAAATTGGCTATATCCGTTTAAGTCAATTTAGTGCCAATGCTGTTACGGAATTAGCACAGGCTATTTCTATTTTAGAAGAAAAAGACGCGTCTGCCTATATTCTCGATTTAAGAAATAATCCCGGTGGACTCTTACAAGCCGGAATTGAAGTCGCTCGTTTATGGCTAGATTCTGGTACAATCGTTTACACGGCTAACCGTCAAGGTATTCAAGGAAGTTATGAAGCCTGGGGTTCGGCCATGACACAAGATCCCTTAATTATTCTAGTTAATCAAGGAACAGCCAGCGCCAGCGAAATTTTAGCCGGTGCATTACAAGATAATCATCGCGCTCAATTGGTCGGGGAAAGGACTTTTGGTAAAGGTTTAATTCAATCTTTGTTTGAATTATCCGACGGTTCTGGTTTAGCAGTGACAATTGCTAAATACGAAACTCCTAACCATCGAGATATTAACAAATTAGGAATTAAGCCTGATCAAATTATTCCCCAACAACCTATCAACCGGGAACAAATTGGTACTGAAAAAGACGCTCAATATCAAGCAGCTATAGCACTACTAGCTAATTGATATAGGATTTACGTAAGCGTCCGTAAGCGTCCGTAAGCGTCCGAAAAGCTAATATCATCATTTAGGTTTCAAGTTAGGGCTTTAGCCCTTATTTTATTCGCCTAGCGTCTGGAAGAGAGGACTAAAGTTCTGAATAAAATCGCTTAAAAGATAATAGTATATGTTAACTTAAATCACGTTAAATAATGATAAAACTCTATATAATAATTCTTAAAGCAAGAATAATTAAACGCATATGAAAGCAGATGAACACAGATAAATACTGATGAATTAATGGATTTGATGATTCTGTACAGTCCCGTATAAAAGCATAGAAAGCTTTAGAAGTGTTTGCTGATAAAGGTTTGTCTTGCTGGTTAGTAAATAAATGTTCTCCAAGTTCTCCAAAAAATAATCTGAAAAATAAAATACTGTCAAATTTACGATAGTATAAATAAGAAGAGCCTGGAGAATAGCCTGGTGTCTAAATTATTTGTGTTGTGCCATTGAGAGTGAATTTATTATTAAGATTGGTGACGGTTAAAGGTAATAAATAAGTTTTTTGTTCTGGAATTAAGCACAATTTTGTAATGATTAAGGTTTGTTGATATTTTGCGGTAATTCATTTAGCAATACCCCTCAAAGTATTACCTTTACACAATTATCATATTGTTGGTACAATTCTTGTTAAGTCATAAGTGATTGAAAATTAAGGCGTGTAATATTACTTGTATCCAAATTTTCACAGAACTTACAGTTAAAGTATTCTATCAAACATAGTGAAGATCATATGACATTCTGGTTTTTCCTCGTTTTGGGATTATTAACTTATATTTTGATGCAGTACAGTGTCGCACGGGCTACAAGAACCCCTGTGTGGTTATTGTGGCTGGTTTTAATGACACCAGCATTTATATCTACTGCTTGGACCTTGAGATATGGTATCAAACAAGCACCCCCCTCGGCGCTAATTATTTCGGTCTCAGTGATTTGTTTATTGTTGTATTGGGTATTGTTTAATTCAGGGAGACAATTACCTGTAAATAGAGAAAATCAACGTCAAGAAAATCAAGATCAACCAAATAATAATTCCCCTGATAATTTTCCTAATTCTACAATAGAAAAACTACCATTTCGTCCTATTGATTTACCAGAAGAAGCACAACTGCGAAGTTGTTTTCCCTGGTCTGTATATTTTATTCAAAAAATCGAATATCGTCCCCAAGCGGTAATTTGTCGAGGACAGTTGCGAACTATTGCTAGTGCTGCTTATGAGGAAATTAAAGCTAATATTGAAAAGGAATTTGGCGATCGCTTTTTAGTTATATTTCAAGAAGGAGTAAATGATAAACCATTTTTTGTTTTAGTTCCTAATTCTCAAGCTGCTAAACAAAATAACCAACGAGATGTAGAAAAGATCTCTCAACCGGGGTTAGCATTGGTATTGTTAATAGCAACCTTGGTTAGTACCACCTTTGTCGGTTTGAAAATTGCGGGTTTTCAAGTGACACAATTAGAATCTGATTTCACATTATTTTTTCAGGGTTTACCTTATGCTTTAGGTTTAATGACGATTTTAGCTACTCATGAATTAGGACATTATTTAACAGCGAGATTCTATAAAATTCGCGCTACATTACCTTATTTTATTCCTGTACCTTTTTTCTTGGGAACATTCGGCGCTTTTATCACCATGCGAAGTCCCGTACCTCACCGTAAGGCTTTATTTGATGTGAGTATTGCTGGACCTTTAGCAGGATTTATTGTAACTGTGCCTTTATTAATTTGGGGTTTGGCTAATTCGGAAATAGTAGCTTTACCGGTAAAAGCCGGAATTTTAAATCCCAATGCACTTAATCCTAAATATTCAATTTTATTAGCTTTACTCTCTAAATTAGCTTTAGGAAGTGAATTAACTGTAAAATCAGCTATTGATTTACATCCAGTTGCAGTAGCAGGTTTTTTAGGATTAATTGTCACGGCTTTAAATTTAATGCCGGTCGGACAATTAGATGGGGGTCACATTGTTCATGCTATGTTTGGACAACGTACTGCTGTTATTATTGGTCAAGTTGCCAGATTATTATTACTAATGCTTTCGTTTATTAGAGAGGAATTTTTATTGTGGGCAATTATTTTATTATTTATTCCCTTAACTGATGAACCTGCTTTAAATGATGTTACGGAATTAGATAATAAACGGGATTTTATAGGATTAATGTCCATGGCTTTGTTGTTGTTGATTGTGTTACCATTACCCCAATTCTTGGCTAATTTATTGCAGATTTAACAAAAATTAAACGTAAAGTATCAAAAGGCAAAAGGCAAAAGGTAATTACCAATTACCAATTACCAATTACCAATTACCAATTACCAATTACCAATTACCAATTACCAATTACCAATTACCAATTACCAATTACCAATTACCA
>OMJF01000259.1 GCA_900299285.1 Anabaena sp. 54
TAATTTAGAAAATAAAAATTATCTGTAAATACCATTCTTGATTTTGACGGATAATTTGAATTTGTTGAATAAATTCGCGGAAGTAAAATCGTCGTTCTACTTCTGATAAATCCAACCAAAATTGAGGAATGGAAACAGCTTGAGCTACAGAACGTAAATTAACAGGGGGAAGAATTGCTAACTTAGCTTGAAGTTGAGAAATTTCTGTGCGGAGTTTGTAAGCTCTTAATTTTGCGGTTTCTGGATCTAAAATTCCAGTTTCTATTAAATTGGGTAATTGTTGGAGTATTTCTTGTTGACGAGATATACTATTCCCTAAACTATTTTTAATAATATCTAGTTGGGGAAAATTCATTCCCGCTACAGCTAAAGGTAAATCTCGACAAACACTATCAATGGTTTTTTCTAAAACTACTTGGTAAGGAATAGCACGACATTTTGGCTGTTGAGGACATTTGATTGCGCGTAAATATAAATACTCTTTATTCTGATGACTTTGGGTAACACGAGTCACAATCATCTGTGACTGACATTGATGACAAACGACTAAACCAGCTAAAGAACGGGGCGCACTAGCAGTGCGTGGTGGTAAAATGCTGTTGCGTCGCAATAGTCTATCAACTTGCGCTGCTTCTGCTCTGGAAATGATAGGTGCGTGGGTATTAGAGATAATTTCACTATTTTGATAAGCGGTATCACCCCGATAAACTGGATTAGTTAACCACCGTCTCCCAGTCGTTACGGATATATTTTTGCCGTATTTTTTACTTAAAAACCGAACAGCAGCACGTAAAGAACCATAGAGTAAAAAGTGTTCAAAAAAATCTTTGACGACTGGTGAAGTAGTCCGATCAATAATATATTTACCCTGTCCTCTGCGGTAGCCATAGGGTGATTTTCCGGGGGGTGGTGAAGCTTTTAGACGATTACGAGCGTGTCCTTGACGAATGCGGCGGCTACGGTGCTGATTTTGAATTTCTTGTAATAATTCCAGTAGTTCGGACCGGATTTGACTAGAATTAGATGTGTATGGTTGTTGTGTCGCAATTACTACAACTCCCATTGTTTCTAGTTGCTTGAGGCGATCGCTTACTTCTGTTAAAGTATCACCTAATTCTTCCAAGCGGCGAACTAGTAGATAATTGACGGTTTCTGTTTGACTTTGACAGTCAGTTAATAATTGTTGTAATTGGGTACGCTTTCCCAGATCTTCATAAATTCTATCTACTTCCCAACCCCAGTCACTATGAGTGGGAAGGACATCTAATAATGGATCAGTATAAATATAAACAATTATTTTCACAATAGTCACGCAATTTAAAATTTTAGATTCCCCAAGATTTAACCTTTGGGAACGTTTTACATACACCTCCGTCTAAAAATACGGCTTAAAAGACATTGATACCTAAAAATTTTGGGGATTTTTAGGTGTCAATTCTGGGGTTTTGGGTGAATCTTCCAGGAAAAAGAAAATTTCTCCTTTTACCACCTCAACTCCTAGTCAACAGCGGTGGAACTTAATTTCATTGTTTCCCATAAAACCATGTTTGGTGCTGTTGTAAGCAGAGGTTGATGAAGAGCAATCAGTTGTGTTAAAGTTGTTTTCAACTGTGTACGGGGGACAATATCATCAACAAACCCATGTTTAAGTAAGTCTTCCGCAGTCTGAAAATCTTCAGGGAGTTTTTCCCGCAAAGTTTGTTCAATTACCCGTCTTCCAGCAAAACCAATTGTTGCTTTTGGTTCAGCGATGATAATATCACCTAACATGGCAAAACTGGCGGTAACACCTCCCGTGGTAGGGTTAGTTAAAATGGGAATATATAATAGTTTAGAATCTCGGTGACGTTGTAGGGCGGCGGATATTTTTGCCATTTGCATTAAGGATAGCATTCCTTCTTGCATTCTCGCACCACCAGATGTGCAAATGATGACTACAGGATAACGCCTTTGGGTAGCTTGTTCAATCATGCGGGTGAGTTTTTCCCCGACGACAGAACCCATACTTCCACCCATAAATCGGAAGTCCATGACCCCTAATGCTATTGGCAGGGTATTAATTTGCCCTAACCCAGTTTTAACCGCATCTATCAGTCCCAGTTTTTCCTGGGTTTCTTTTAAACGATCAATATAAGGTTTGCGATCGCGGAATTGTAAGGGATCGGTTGGACATAAATTTTCATCTAATGGTTTCCATGTATTAACATCAATTAATTGACGAATACGCTCATCACTATCAACCCGATGATGATAACCACATTCACTACAAACCATTTGATTGGCTTTCAAATCTTTTGTATATGACAAAACACCACACTTAGGGCATTTATGCCATAAACCATCAGCAATTTCCCGTTCTTGACGTTCTAAGTTGGTACTTCCTGATTTACGACGATTTGCGAACCAATCCAATAGAGATTTTAAACCGCGTGATTCTTCGTTATTTGCCATTTTTATCTGATCTAATTAGGTATGAGGTCAAAAATGATCAATATATTGCGATTGACATTAAGCGACCTAGAGGTGGAGATTGAGAATTGTAGATTTTGGATTTGAGAAGGTGAGAATTATGACTTTTGTAATTGGTTTGACCTGGATGATTGCTTAGATATTACCAAAATCTAAAATCTTCATGGGGTGATCACAACTACAGTCAGGAAGGATAAAGATTTAGATTGATAAAATCATCAGCATGAGACAAAAAAGATTTAAAAGTTTGATGTTAATATCCGGGTAAAAATAATCTCATATAGTGAGACAAAATAGTGTCACCACTAAAGACAGTAATTACCGCACCTAAAGCTAGAAATGGTCCAAAAGGTATTTTTTGTCCCATTTGATCACGGGAGAGGATAATTGCTCCACTTCCTATTAATACACCCAAAATGCAGGAAATAAAACTCGCTAATAGTAAATAACGCCATCCTAACCATGCTCCCATCATAGCAGCTAATTTAGCGTCACCTGCGCCCATAACTGTTTTACCAAAAGCCATAGAACCGAGTAGTGCGATCGCCTCAAACAACCATAAACCTACAGTTGCGCCGGCTATTCCTGTCATCAAGCGTTTTGATAATTCTATCATAGTCGCTTCTGATAACCAAGCAACAGCCATCTGAAAGACTATCCCTAAGATTAAACCTGATTTAGTTAGTGAGTTCGGTAAGGTCATTGTATCTAAATCTATGAGAGATAGAGCTAATAACCAACCACAAAAAGCCCAATATCCGATGGTAAAAATTGAAAATTGAAAAACCCAAAATACTATTAAAAATATTATCCCTGTTAATGTCTCTACCAGTGGATAACGACGGGAAATTTTAGTTTGACAATAACGACAGCGTCCTTTTAACCGCAACCAACCGAAAACCGGGACATTATCATAGGGTTTTAACCTATTTAAGCACTGGGGACAACGGGAGGGAGGCCATAACACTGATAAGCCAGCGGGTAGCCGATAAACCACAACATTAATAAAACTTCCCAAGGATGCTCCCAAAACAAAGACAATGATATTTACTGGGATATTCGTCAAAATGTCCATATTTTTATTTGTCCGTTATCCGTTGTTAATTAATGACTAAGGACTAAGGACTAATACATATAGGACTCGATTTGATTCAAAGGGATAAAATACTCCTGTGGTAGCAGCACTGGGTACTGAGTAAAAATAACTTTCCCTCGATACGTGACTCTACTAATGGCGACTCCCGTAGCTTTTCCTACTATTTCCGGGTGGACTTCACAGTAGGTATAGTAAATTCGACTAGCGGCTTTAATTATATTAGGGTCAATCAAAGAAGGTTGATTTTTTTGTGAAAAATTTGCTTGTTCTTGTTTTAAAGCGTACACAATTGGTTTTTATATAAGTTATAGATTTGCTGTTGTTTAACAAACTTAGTTGATCTGAAATTTTTAACATTATAGATGTTAAAACTTCCAGATTTAGACTTTAACGTGATTTTAATTCAAGAATGTTCATAAGTGCTGCGCCCATAGCCCGACAACCGACAAGTTTCATTCCTGGTGACATAATATCCCCTGTGCGATAACCTTGTTCTAAAACTTGTAACACACTATTTTCAATTAAGTCTGCTGCTTCTGGCTGGTTTAAAGCATAACGTAACATCATAGCGGCACTTAAAATCTGTGCTAAGGGGTTAGCTTTGTCAAGTCCTGCAATATCCGGTGCTGAACCATGCACTGGTTCATAAACACCAGGACCATCAGCGCCCAAACTAGCGGAAGGTAACATTCCTATACTACCAGTTAACATTGCTGCTGCATCTGAGAGAATATCACCAAATAGGTTTCCTGTCACAATGGTATCAAATTGTTTGGGAGCGCGAACTAATTGCATGGCCGCATTATCTACATACAAGTGAGATAATTCAACATCAGTATATGCTGCGGAAAGTTGTATCATGCGATCGCGCCAAAGTTGAGATACTTCTAATACATTGGCTTTATCCACAGAACAGAGTTTTCCGCCGCGTTTTCGTGCTGTTTCAAAGGCTACGCGCCCAATACGTTCAATTTCTGACTCGCTGTAAACCATGGTATTTACACCACGTTTTTCTCCGGTTTCTGTTGCAAATATGCCTTTAGGCTTACCGAAATAAATGCCGCCGGTGAGTTCACGCACAACCATGATATCTACACCTTCAACAATTTCCCGTTTGAGACTAGAAGCGTCAATTAACTGGGGGAGAATTTTCGCAGGGCGTAAATTAGCAAATAGCCCTAAACCAGCCCGCAGCCCTAATAAACCTGCTTCTGGGCGTAAATTAGAGGGGAGAGAGTCCCATTTGTAACCACCAATAGCCGCGAGTAAAACGGAATCACTATTTTGACACATATCCAATGTGACAGCGGGTAGGGGTTCACCGGTTTCGTCAATAGCAGCGCCACCAATTAAAGCTGTGGAAAATTCAAAGCTAATATCAAAGGTTTTGCTGACGCATTTTAGCACGTCCACCGCGACAGCCATAATTTCTGGACCAATGCCGTCGCCAGGTAGTAGGGTAATGTGGTATTTTTGGGTCATGGTTGGGTTTTAGTGGGTGAATGTTTATAGACTAAATATCATGCCTAGTAATTGTCCCATATCAGGTGTTGATTTTTTGCTAGTTGCTAAATTGAATTAGATTTTAAGAGTAATTAAACGCAAATAAATGCAGATGAAGGCAGATAATAATGAATGAATTGATATATTTTAGGATGCTGTGTGGACTCTTATAAAATTTTATATTTTATAACTAATTTTTATCAATTGTAATAAGTTTTTTTCTAGATGTTAAACCAGATTTAATTGTAATAGATGATTTAGGAACATCAAATTTTTGGCTAATAGTTTAATTAGTTCTTCGTTGGCTTTACCGTCTACTGGTGGTGATTTTAAATGTACATTTAAACTACCGTCTGCTAATTCTTCAATCTTTTGCTGCTGGGAATTTGGTTTAACTTTTACTCTTTTTTCCATTATCTATTGTTTTTTCTTTCTGTGATTTTCAGGGTAATTTATCTACTATCAAAGGTGCAGAGGAGTCAGATAAAGAAGGTTAAGGAGCAATTTTTTGGTGCTGCTGAATTGAGGTGGGAAAATCAAAAACTTCATTTCTCAAACTCTCACTCTTGATCTTTATCTACTTTCCCTGTCTCTATTTTCCCATGGAGGTTTTAAGTAATCCCTAACATTCTATTTACTTGTTGTGGTGCTAAAGGTTTGCGTTCGATATTTTGGAAACATTCAATATTTTTTAGTTGTATGTAAACAGTTTTGAAATTACTCGTTTTTAATAGAACGATGTCTTGATAAACTGCTTCTTGGGGAATTTTGATTTCTATTACCAAGTCTTGTAGTTGATTTTGGCTGATAGCTATATTCAAATATTTCAAAAATAATTCTCTTTTTTTGGAACGAACAGTTACCAAGTACCAGTTATCAATGCTTTTTTCTGATGGGTTTGAGTCTATGGTTTCGATTTGTGACATGATTGAGTATCTGACTTTTTTGAATTTATTTAAAGAGGAATTTCAAAACCTGATTTGTTTGATTAATTGATCATGGAAATCCTAATCACCCAAATCACAGTTCCGACCTATTTAACCAATATTTGTAAGCTGCATAAGCTAAGGTGACTACTCCTGTCATAATAGCAGATTCATCAACTTCAAATTGTGGATGATGCAAGGGATGATTTATTATTCTCTCTTCAGAGCCTACACCCAAGCGAAACATTGCACCAGGGGCGTGTTCTAAATAAATTGAAAAATCTTCTGCACCCAAGGATGGTTCTGGTAAAATCTGTACACGCTCATTAGTCCACGCTTCTTCGGCCGCTGATTGTAATAATTGCGTTAGCGCGTTATCATTTTGGACACTTGGTACACCTTGACGATAATTAACTTGATATTTTGCATTATAAGAATTACAAACGTTAGCTACTATGTTTTCAATCCAATCTGGTAAATTATTACGAGTTTCTGGATGTAGCGATCGCACTGTCCCCAATAATTGTACTCTATCAGCAATTACATTTGGTGCTCTCCCGCCAGTTATTTTACCAATACTCAATACTACGGGACGCAAAGGATTTTGGGTACGACTAATGGCTTGTTGTAATGATGTAATTACTTGTGATGCGATCCAAATCGCATCTATGGCTTCATGGGGACGCGCCCCATGTCCAGATTCACCGATAATAATAATTTCTAAATCGTCTGCTGCGGCTGTTAACGCACCATAACGAATACCAATCGAACCTGCGGGAATGGAAGGAAAAACGTGCAACCCTAAAATGGCCGCAACATTATTCATAACTCCATCTTTTACCATCCAATTGGCACCTTGAGCTATTTCTTCTGCTGGTTGAAATATAAACCTCACCTTTCCCCCCACTTCTGAAGCAATTTGGGCAAGTATCATTGCTGTTCCCAAACCTACTGTAGTATGAATATCATGTCCACAAGCGTGCATGACTCCCGGAATTCGAGAAGCATATTCTAAACTTGTACGTTCTTGAATGGGTAAAGCATCCATATCAGTGCGAATTGCCAGTACACTATCACTATATTTAGTGCCTTTTAATTCACCAATAACACCCGTTTTCCCTATTCCCTCTTCTACGTGCAAGCCATTGGCAGATAATACACCAGCAATAAAAGCAGCGGTTTGATATTCTTCTCCACTCAATTCTGGATGTGCATGAATATGGCGGCGGATTTCGACTAATCGAGATGATATACTTATTGATAATTCTTTGATTCTGTTTAGCATGGAAATAATTCTCATGTAATTAACTGCTTATTTCATCATAGAGAAGTATTTGCACGGAAAATGCTACTGACGTAACCAGAAAAGCTAGAAAATTTGCTACTTAGGTTCATCTCAAATACAAAGAAATAATTAAGAATTTACAAAAATTATATAAATTGTTATTACAGAACTATGCAAATGGGAACAAAGAGTGTATATTGATGTCAACTTGAGTATACCGAAAGATTTATAGTCTACCAATTATGAGATACCTCTAGTTCACCACAAAATGAACTGGGGGTATCTGTGTTTTGGTGAGGTTTTTTTACCTCCAACCTAACCAACGTAAACAGGGACTAATTAAGTAATAGCTGATACTTAGAGAGAAACTAATTAACATACTCACAAGACTAAAAAAACCTAGAGGTGAAAATATATCAAAACCTTGTGGTTCTCTGGAAAAATGAAATAAATGTAGTCCTAAGCCTAAGTTAGTGAAAACACTGATTAAATTAGCACTACCCAAACTAGAAATTACAGCATAAGCGATTTTATGAGTGCGAATACCTAAACCTAATGTCAGTATGGGAAGTGATATCAAAATCCATATTACCAAGTTTTCACTATGATTTTGAGTAGGAATGAATTGACAAGCTATCCAGCCTAAACTATAACCAATAAAACCCATTAAAGCAGAAACGAGAAACTGTCGCTTTTGTCCAAAACAACCTGATAAGGTTAGTCCCCAAGCTGTTCCCAAACCGGCAAAAGCGTAAACTATGGTTTCTACGGCTATGTACGGTTGATTTTTGACCAGTGTTGGTAATTGATAGGCTAGTAATTCTAGCCAGCGATCGCCTAAACTGGTATGATCAGCCAGAATAAAAGCGATTATAGTGGCTATTCCTGTGCAAATAGTAGTCAAAATAATTACCCAAGTAGTCACCAAACAAGCAAATAAAAACTTAAATA
>OMJF01000260.1 GCA_900299285.1 Anabaena sp. 54
ACCTCTTGTGGCTTTGATTTACTCCCCTTCCCTGGTAGGGAAGGGGCTGGGGGTTAGGTCTAATAATTGTGGCTCAAATACATGAAAACTGCTGTAAGAAATATTTACAAATTGAATTTACATAGGTAAGCAAAAATGGATAAGGTAGTTTTATTTGGTAATGGACAAATAGCAAGTGTAGTTTACTATTATCTAACTTATGATTCACCCTATGAAGTTGTAGGATTTACAGTTGATCGCTCTCACATCCAAGAAGAAAGTTTATTTGGTCTACCTATAGTGCCTTTTGAAGATGTCCAGTCCATATTTCCACCAGATGAATACAAGATGTTTGTCTCAATTAGCTATCGACAAGTTAATAAACTAAGGGCTGATAAATATCATCAAGCAAAAGAGAAGGGATACAAATTAATTAGTTATATCAGTTCTAAAGCCAGCATCTGGACTGGATTAGTTATAGGTGATAACTGCTTTATTATGGAGAACAATGTAATTCAACCATTTGTACAAATTGGAAACAACGTCATTATTTGGAGTGGTAATCATATTGGACATCATACAGTTATCAAGGATCACTGTTTTCTTGCTTCCCATGTTCTCATCTCCGGTTATGTCACTGTAGAACCATATTGTTTTTTTGGTGGTAATTCAACAGTTAGAGACGGAATTGTGATTGCAAAAGAGTCTGTGATTGGTGCAGGATCGTTGATTTTAAAAAGTACCAAAGAAATGGGTGTCTATATTGGTAGTTCAGCCCAGTTGTTTCCGCAAAGCAGTAATGAATTAAAGCGAATTTAAATTAGTATTTTACTATCCATTTTGAATAAACTATACCCCTATAATGAAAATGAAAATCATTGATGTAACTAATCCATTGTGGTTAGAAACCCTCATAAAATTACGGCATGATATTTACCATTTTCCTGAATATTTGTTGTTAGAAGCACAGCGGATTCAAGCTGTACCTGAAGCTATAATTATTAGCGATGATGACAAAATATTTTTCACCCCATATCTACTGCGATCTTGTGATATTGATATTAATAGAGAATTAACCATAGGAGAAATTTTTGATATTATCTCACCTTATGGATATTCTGGAATTTTACTGAGTGAGACAGCTATGGAATCAGTAGATTTCGTCAATTCAGCAATGCAGGAACTCAAAAAAGTTCTGAAATCTAGAAAAATTTGTTCTGCTTTTTTCCGTCTTCATCCAATTCTTAATCAAGAATTAAATGAAATTTTCGACTCTGAAATTTGTCAAATTAATGGTAACACAGTTTCAATTAATTTGAAGCTTTCTGAAGCAGAAATTTGGCAGCAAACAAAGCCTGAACATCGAAATAAAATTAACAGATGTAAACGACGTGGCTTTCAGGCTAAAATAGTTGATTTTAAAAAAAATATTGACAAGTTCATGGCTATTTATCACGAAACAATGGATAGAGTAGGAGCAAGCAAACACTATTATTTTGATGATAATTACTTTCGCCAGCTTTCTCTATTAGAACAATTAATTCATTTATGTATTGTTGAACATAATAACCAAATTGCTTGTGCTGGTTTATTTACGGAATGTAGTGGTATTGTTCAATATCATTTAGGAGGAACAAAATCGAATTTTCTAAAGGAAGCTCCTAGTAAGTTGATGTTTGACTATGTTCGCTTTTGGGCAAAAGAGCGTGGTAATGAGGTACTTCACTTGGGAGGAGGAGTTGGAAGTGTTCAAGATAATCTTTATCACTTTAAAGCTGGTTTTTCTCAGCAGAGACATCCTTTTTCAACTATGCGCTTAATCATAGATGAAGATAATTACTACCATCTAGTCAATTTGCAAGCTAAATACTTAAATATCCATCCCGAACAGCTATTAAAATCAGAGTTTTTTCCAGCTTATCGTGCTTCTCATTAAATTTAAAAATTTTTCATCTTTTTGACATTTATTTGCACATTTTTGTTTTTCTCTAGCCACCTACTTATAATTCTCAACCGGTACAGGACTCAAAAAAGAATTAAGTTCGATTTTGTCAATAGGATACCCTCGCTCAATGCTTACCTTATCACCTTGTTAGTATTAGTAGATAAATACTGAAAAAGTATGAATAAACCAATTCTGCTGTCAACTCCCCATATGGGATCTCAAGAATTAGCCTTCGTAAAACAAGCATTTGATACTAATTGGATCGCTCCCGTTGGTCCTCATGTTGATGCTTTTGAACAAGAATTTTGTCAGGTAACTGGCGCTAGTTATGCTGTTGCTGTCAGTTCGGGAACCGCCGCTTTACATTTAGCTTTACAATTAGTTGGTGTAGGTCCAGGGGATGAGGTTTTTTGTTCTACTTTAACCTTTGCCGCTACTGCTAATCCTATCATTTACTTAGGTGCAAAACCAGTTTTTATTGATAGCGATCGCATTTCCTGGAATATGAACCCAGAATTGTTGCAGGAAGCTTTACAAAAACGCGCCTCCAATGGTAAATTACCAAAAGCAGTTATCCTTGTACATTTGTATGGTCAAAGTGCAGATATTGAACCTATTCTCCAAGTTTGTGATCAATACAATATTCCCCTAATTGAAGATGCAGCCGAGGCTTTAGGTGCTACCTACAAAGGACTTTCTCCTGGTACTTTTGGGCGACTTGGTATTTACTCTTTCAATGGTAATAAAATCATCACTACTTCCGGTGGGGGAATGTTAGTTTCTGATGATGAAAAATTAGTTGTTAAAGCCAAATTTCTAGCAACTCAAGCCCGTGATCCCGCACCCCATTATCAACATTCAGAAATCGGTTATAACTATCGTCTGAGTAATGTTTTAGCAGGTATCGGTCGTGGTCAATTACAAGTTTTAAATCAAAGAGTAGCAGCAAGACGACGCAATTTTGAAATTTATCAATCTGCTTTGGGAGATTTACCAGGAATCGAATTTATGCCGGAAACTAATTTCGGATATTCCACACGCTGGTTAACAGCTTTAACAGTCGCTACCGAGGCTTTTGGTGCAGATCGAGAATATATTCGTCTTCAACTTGCTAAACAACAAATTGAAGCTCGTCCTGTGTGGAAACCATTGCACTTACAACCTGTGTTTTCTGAATGTGAATGTATTGGTGGTGAAGTCGGGGAAGATTTATTTTTACGCGGTCTTTGTTTACCCTCCGGCTCTAATCTAACAGACGAAGATTTAGCAAGAGTAATTTCTGCTATTAAAGCTATTTACTTGACAACTTAAAAATACCCAACTTTAATGATTATGGAAATACAAGAATCTTCTATATCACTGCCAAAATATTGGACAATTCTCAAACGTCGTTGGTTAGCAACTTTATCTATTAGTATTGTTGTTTTTGGTGTATCACAGTTAGCAACATCTTTAAAAAAACCTCTTTATATAGCAGAAGGTAAGTTACGTTTTCAAAGAAATAATTCTACTTCTTCTATGACAGGACTAGGAACAGAAATAGGCAAATTAGTTCCTCTCATGGAACAAAGTAATCCCATGAACACAGAAGTAGAAATAATACGTTCTTTTCCGGTAATAGAGAAAACTATTAACCGTTTAGAACTCAAAGATGATAAAGGACTGGCTTTAAAAACTAAGCTATTTCTCAAAAACCTCACTATCAAAGAAGTTAAAGGCGCTGATGTTCTGCAAATTACCTACACAGATAGTAACCCAAAAACTGCCGCTCAAGTTGTAAATGAGCTAATGAAAGTTTATTTAGATCAGAATTTATCTTCACGCAGAGCCGAAGCCGCCGCAGCTCGCAAATTCATAGAAATACAACTACCAAAAGCTGAATTAGTCATGGGTCGCTCTGAATCTGAATTAGCAGGTTTTAAAGAGAGAAATAAGATTGTTTCTTTACAAGAAGAAGCAACTCGATCAGTAGAAATAATGGCTGATTTGCAATTAAAAATTAACGATACTCAATCTCAATTGGCTAATGTTAAATCCCAGTCTCAGGTAATAAGTCAACAATTGGGAATGAGTCCCGAACAGGCATTATTAATGACTTCTATCAGTCAAATCTCTGGCATACAAGATATTCTTAAAGAAATCCAACAGTTACAATCAAAATTGGCAAGTAGACAAACTATTTTGGAGAATAGTCATCCAGAAATTATAGACCTGCGAGACAAAATTATCTCCTTAAACAGGGTTATTGATCAAAGAATAACCCAAGCATTAGGTAAGAATAAACTACAAACACAACGTAACTTACAATTGAGTGCATTACAACAGCAACTCTCTACTAAACTCGTAGAATTAGAATCTAATCGTCTAGGTTTAGCAAGCCAAGTCAATTCTTTATTAAATTTACAATTTGCTTATAAACAAAGATTAAATAACTTACCGAAATTGGAAGAACAACAGCGTCAGTTAGAACGTAAACTACAAGCAGCACAATCTACCTATTCTCTGTTACTTCAAAAGCTACAGGAAAGCCGAATAGCCGAAAATCAAAATTTAGGTAATGCTACTAAGATATCCGAGGCACAAATTCCTGATGAATCTACTTTTTCTGCTATGAGTTCCTATCTAAGTTCAGCCTTAATTAGTATATTAGCAGCCTTAATTACTATATATATTCTAGAACTTCAAGATAAATCTATTAAGACTGTTGATGAAGCTAAAGACTTACTAGGACTGACTTTATTAGGAGTTATTCCTACAGCCAGTAAGTGGAAAAGATTCTCTAATAATCGGGAAGAAATTGAACCCTATAATCAAAGTATTATCATTCGAGATTTTCCCCGTTCTTCTATTAGTGAATCTTATCGAATGTTAAGAGCAAATCTCAATTTTATGAGTGCTGATAAAGAGCTAAAAGTTATTGTTGTCACCAGTTCCGTCCCCAAAGAAGGCAAATCAACAGTAGCGGCCAATTTAGCTACAGCAATGGCACAAATGGACCGTCAAGTTTTACTAATAGATGGAGATCTACACAGTCCAGTTCAGCATAAAATTTGGGACTTGATGAATAATCAAGGTTTAAGTAATTTAATTATTAAAGAAGAGGAAATTACCCCTACTTTCAAAAAGGTCATGCCTAACTTAGATATCTTAACTTCTGGCATAGTTCCTCCTAGTCCGGCCTCTCTTCTAGATTCTCAAAGAATGGCAGCTTTAATGGCGAATTTTTCTGATAAATATGATTATGTAATTGTTGATACTCCCGCTTTAAATGTCGCTGCTGACGCTATTACTTTAGGACAAATGGCCGACGGTGTTTTATTAGTAGTTCGTCCTGGTATTGTTGATTCTGTTAATGCTACTTTTGCTAAGGAACTATTAGCAAAATCTGGACAAAATGTCTTAGGACAGGTGGTTAATAGTGTAATCATTAAAAATGAACCCCATAGCTATTACTATTTCCATAAAGAAGACTATTCACAACCAATTAATCAAGAGTCTCAAGAAACTGTAAAAATCTAGTTTAGTTAGGATTTACTAATAAGTATTGATTAACAAGGCTAAAATAATAATAGTAAGGACTACCGATAATTCATGCCTTCTTCCTTGGCTTTTCCGAAAGTCCTTGACTTCTTTGAGTTTTTCGATTAAACTATTTAACATATTTTAAAAGACAAAAAATAGTG
>OMJF01000261.1 GCA_900299285.1 Anabaena sp. 54
CAGATTTCGTTCTTATGAGGTACAAATCATAATCATGAAACTCTTGTGGGGTGGGCATCTTGCCCGCCCAAACTG
Source organism: Anabaena sp. 54 (assembly GCA_900299285.1). Lineage (GTDB taxonomy): Bacteria > Cyanobacteriota > Cyanobacteriia > Cyanobacteriales > Nostocaceae > Dolichospermum. The sequence continues at coordinate 76 of OMJF01000261.1, forward strand.
TACCTTATTACACCGGAAAATGCTATATAAGTAGGTTGGCGTTAAAAATTGTCGTTATGACAAGGGAACTCTTAACTCTTAACTCTTAACTGGGAAGAGGTTTTGGGCAACTTTACTTTTCGTTACTTATGTCGGGTTTTTTCCGTTCACATACTTATAAACCTGAAAATTAGACGATTTATTTGTATAGAAAATAAATGCAGATCAAAAGGGATAAATAAAAATCAATAAAATTAGTACCAGAGTTTAGCAACAAGCCATACTTTATTCATTGAAGTATAATTAAACCGGGCAAGATGCCCGCTATGATTATAATGGAACGATGGCACTCATTTTTTCTAGATCTAAGACAGTGGCTAATTGTTCCTCAGTCATTAAACCTTTTTCTAAAACTATTTCTCGTAGAGATTTACCAGTTTCTAAAGATTCTTTGGCTACAGCCGCAGCATTCAAATAACCAATATGGGGATTTAAAGATGTGACTAATGCTAAACTACCTTCAGCATAGACTAAACATCTTTCTTTGTTAGCAGTAATTCCTTGAATACAGTTGGTAGTTAAGGCAGAAATTGTATTCCCTAATATCTCAATACTGTGAATTAAATTATAGGCAATCAGAGGCATCATCACATTTAATTCTAATTGTCCCCCTTGGGCGGCAAAAGCGATCGCATTATCATATCCCATAACCTGAAAACATACCATTGATGTCATTTCTGCCATAACTGGATTATATTTTCCCGGCATAATCGAAGAACCGGGTTGTACTGGAGGAAGTTGGATTTCTTTAAATCCGGTTTTAGGTCCTGAATCCATTAACCGCAAATCGTGAGATATTTTAACTAAATCCTGGGCTAAATTCCGTAAAGCCCCGGAAACATTGACAAAAGCCCCCATACTTTGCATTGCGGCCATCAAATGTGGTGCCGGTTCTAGGGGAAATTCCAATAATTGACTCAAGACATCTACAACTTTTTGACGATATTCCGGGTGGGTATTCATTCCTGTTCCCGCCGCACTTCCTCCTAAACCCAATACCATTAAGTCAGAAGAAGCAATATAAAGCCGGTTTTGGTGTTCTGAAAGGATATAAGCCCAAGCCCGGAAATTATCACCTAACCGCACTGGTACTGCGTCTTGCAGGTGGGTTCTCCCTGATTTGATAATATTTTGAAATTCTTCTGCTTTTGATTCTAATGCCAAAATTGCCCGTTCTAATGCTGGCTGTAAGCTACGAGAAAGCGCTAATAAGCCACCAATACGAATAGCAGTAGGAATAACATCGTTAGTGGACTGTCCATAGTTGACATGATCGTTGGGGCTAACTAGTTTATAATTGCCTTTTTGATCACCCAGAATTTCTAAAGACCGATTGGCGATAACTTCATTAATATTCATGTGGTGTGAAGTTCCCGCACCCGCTTGATAAACATCAACGACAAACTGATCTCGTAATTTCCCTGCTAAAATTTCATCGCTGGCTTGTATGATCGCTTTGCTGATATTTGCAGGAATACAATTTAATTCTGAGTTGACAATAGCTGTAGCTTTTTTAATATATACGCAAGCATCTATATAAGTTGGTAAAGGTTTAATACCGCTAATGGGGAAATTTTCGATCGCTCTTTGGGTTTGAATACCATAATAAACGTTATTGGCAATTTGGCGATCGCCCATGGAGTCTCTTTCAATGCGAAAATCTGAATTGTTAGTCATAAAGCACTTTTACAGCAGGTAATAGTTACAAAATAATGAACCACGTTGACAACCGGTTCCATGAGAATAAAAGCCAAGGACACCCGGAACAGAAAGTTTCTACAGATATTTTGCCTCAGTCCTATTTTAATACGGCTTTGTCACCTGTGACTATCAGCAATGCTAAAAATTGATCTGCAACTCACAAGTAAAAATTTTATTATTACTTGATCTCAAACATGGCTTTAAAAGATTATTGTAATTAACAATTCTTTATCATCCATTGTTAATTGTCCATTATCCATTGTTAATTGTTCATTATCCATTGTCAATTGACTTTTTTACGGTACAATTATTTTTTTTAATGTTTCTCTGCCTTGCTCACCAATAAAACTGAGAATAAATACATCAAATATTGATTATGGCACTTATCGTTCAAAAATACGGCGGTACATCTGTTGGTTCAGTCGAACGTATTCAAGCAGTTGCGACTAAAGTTGAAAAAACTGTCAAAGCTGGAAATTCTGTAGTAGTAGTGGTTTCAGCCATGGGGAAAACTACTGATGGATTAGTTAAACTAGCTCATGATATCTCTAAAACCCCTAACCGTCGGGAAATGGATATGCTACTCTCTACAGGAGAACAAGTGACTATTGCTTTATTAAGTATGGCATTACAGGAAATCGGACAACCAGCGATTTCTATGACTGGCGCTCAAGTAGGCATTGTTACTGAAGCTGAACATTCCCGCGCTCGCATTTTACATATTGAAACAGAACGTTTAATGCGGCAGATTAATGATGGTAAAGTGGTTGTGGTTGCGGGTTTTCAAGGGATTAGCAATACAGAAGAATTAGAAATTACTACTTTGGGGCGTGGTGGTTCTGATACCTCCGCCGTCGCTTTGGCCGCAGCTATTGGCGCAGATTTTTGTGAAATTTATACAGATGTGCCAGGGATTTTAACTACAGATCCCCGCATTGTCCCCCAAGCCCAATTATTGACAGAAATCAGTAGTGATGAAATGCTAGAATTGGCGAGTTTAGGGGCGAAAGTATTACATCCCAGGGCTGTGGAAATTGCCCGTAATTATGGCGTTCCCTTGGTGGTACGTTCAAGTTGGACAGATCAACCGGGAACGTGGGTTACAACCCCTCCAAGACGAAATCGGGCGTTAATTAACTTAGAATTAGCTCGCCCTGTAGACGCTATAGAATTTGATATGCAGCAGGCTAAGGTGGCTTTATTGCGCGTTCCTGACCAACCTGGGGTAGCAGCCCGGTTATTTGGCGAAATTTCCCAGCAAAATGTGGATGTGGATTTGATTATTCAATCTATTCATGAAGGTAATAGTAACGACATTGCTTTTACAGTAAATACCTCAATATTAAAACGAGCCGAAGCGGTATCATCGGCTATAGCTCCGGCATTGAGAAATAATCACAATTCCGATGAGGCGGAGGTTTTAGTAGAAAAAGATACTGCAAAAATTAGTATTGTCGGCGCGGGGATGATTGGTAGACCAGGGGTAGCAGCGCAAATGTTTAAAACTTTGGCGGACGCAGGTGTGAATATTCAGATGATTTCTACCAGTGAAGTTAAGGTGAGTTGTGTAGTTGATAGTACGGATGGGGATCGGGCTATAGCCGCTCTGTGTGATACATTTGAAATCAATTCTTCTTCTACTTCCCTGGCCTATCCTAGCCCTCAATCCCCCGCTGTGCGTGGTGTCGCTTTAGACAAAAATCAAGCCCGAATTGCTATTCGTCAATTACCAGACCGTCCGGGTATGGCCGCTAAATTGTTCGGATTTTTGGCAGAATATAACATCAGTGTGGATATGATTATTCAGTCCCAACGTTGTCGGGTGGTAGACGGTGTTCCCCGTCGGGATATCGCCTTTACTGTGGCTAAAATAGATGCAGAAATCGCTCAAGAAAAACTTACACAAGTCGCAGCGGAATTTGATTGGGGTGAGGTAATATTAGATAGTGCGATCGCTAAGGTTAGTATCGTTGGTTCTGGTATGGTAGGACAACCAGGAATTGCAGCGAAAATGTTTACAGCTTTAGCGCGAAATCAAATCAACATTCAAATGATTGCTACCTCAGAAATTAAAATTAGCTGTGTTGTAGGTATTGATGAAGGTGTGAAAGCTTTACAAGTTATTCACGGGGCTTTTGATTTAGCTGGAAGTGAAAATTTTGTAGTTCCCGCTTGAAGATAATTACCTTGGTTTTGCTCTCGATTGTAGCATTCAGACAAATATTTTATTTTGAATTAATTAAAATTAAAACCCGGATGCTACATTTTTTAGCTTTAATGTTCTTGAAGTTACAGTTCTGGATAAAATTTAAAATGATAAATGAGAATGACTTGCTTGATATAGCTATCACAAATATTAGAAAGGTTTTAGATTTTAATCCTTACAAGAGCTATACTGGTGTAAGCAATAGAGAAGAATTTCAGCAATTTATAGCTAATGATCCTGCTTTTGGCTCTTTAGGTTTAGATGATGAAAGATATATTATTGCTAGAGTGGGAGGGAATCTTGTAACTTCTTTACACCGTAAACTCGGTGATATGTATGAGAATTTATTTACCTATTTATTAAAAGAAAGTTTCGGCTTAAATGATAATGAGCTACACTTTAGTGTAAATGTTAAAATTGGTGAGCGTGATCAGCTTCGATCTACCGATGGATTAATAAAAAAAGAGAAGTTTAATCATAACATTCCTCAAGATTGGATTCAATATGAAGGAATAGGATTTGAGGTTCGTTCGTGCTATCAAATTGGTGACTCTAAGAGAATTCAAGCTGATTATGATATGTCCTTAGCTTTGAAGTCATATCAAATTCTACCTGTGATGTTAATTTTCTGCAACACATCCTTGAAAAGTCCTGTAAGTAGATTATCAAAGAGTTGGGAACTGTATGAAGGAATAGACAGTTTTAACTTGGTTCACACCATTACTGGTTTCGATCTTTATAATTTCCTTCAGATAAATTCAAAGTCTTTTAAAAAAGAGATCGATAATATTTTCTCTAACTTCTAATACATACTGCTGTTTCATACAAACGTTTTTTACCGCCCCTTTTTCTGAAGGAAATTATTTTCTCAACTCCAAAACCCTCGCGTTCAAAAAGTTGGCTCAAAATCACCTCTGTAAATATCTCCACATTTGAGAGTCGAGAATTACCGACAACATAAACACCTTGAAAATTTCTCGATACAATCTGTTTTAAACTTCTGATATGTTTCCACAAATCAATAAAGTATTTAGTCGCATAATTACACATTAAAATGTTTTGATTTTTAAGTTCATCATAGTAAGAAAGATATGATCTAATCTCATCAGGAACTATGATTAAATCCTTTTGCAAAATTGAAGTTGCTCTACCCCATGTTCCACCTATTGCTTGTAGGTCTATTTCCGTGGCTTCACGAATATCTTCTAAGAGTTCTAAGAAGTGTAATTGAGGTCTAGTTTGATGAACATAACTATAACGGTTTGGATAAGGGGGTGAAGTAATTACGAAATCTATAGAGCGATTAATTGTATTTTGCAGGTTATTTGTGGAATCACCTAGTACAATTGAGTTTAAATTAGAAAATAATATTTCTTCTTGACTAAGCTTAATCAAATCTTCCCTGATGTCTTTAAGATTATTGCTTATTTCTAAATAAACGTCTATATCTCTTTGATGATGATCATCAAATGTAATAGTTGGATGATTTCTGTGAATATTGGCACAATCCAAACACGATTTATTCAAGGATAACCAAATATATTCATGAATGGGATGATATTTTTCTTGTCTCATTATCTGACGACAAATAATCAGATTTTTTAAAACATTAATTTTCCACCAACGAAAGACATTATGAATAATTGGAACTCTAGTATTGAATATCTCAACCACATCTTCCAGTGAAAATGTCTCATATTTTTTAATTTCATTAAATACTTCTTCAAGATAATTATTAATTAAAGAAATATTACTAATATTCCACAATAGAGACTTATTTCCTGCTTGCTGAAGTAAAGGGTTAATCTCAACTCCTAGAGCCTTAATTCCATGCTTCTGACATTCGATAATTGTTGTACCTCTACCACTAAATGGATCAACTACAAAATCATTTTTAGTAATTTTAAATAAATCAATAAAAAAGCGGACTAAATTTGGTGAATAACTGGGAGTTAGCCGATACCATCTATGCACTGACTCACCTTGCCCCGCTTTAAATGTGATATCACCTATATCAATTTCTTGATAGTTAAAGCCAGACTCCTCAATGCTTTTATAAAAACACTTGGTAATATCATTATTTTTATCTTCAAATAGTGATAGTTGTTGAAACATAATTACTTCAATAATGAATGCTACTCAAAAGTAGCATAAAATAGTTGTGTTGGCAGCACTATTGACCATTTAAACCAGATACCTACGGACTGATTCGCTACACAACAGGTAGTCTAACTATTTGAACCAAGAATCCCCGTGTCCTGAGACCGGGGAGTATTAACCTGAGAACGAATCCTAGTCTAATCAAGTACAAAATCATCTGCGTTTATTCGCGTTTATATGCGTTTAATTCTGAATTATTGTACCTAACTTGAATGGGAATTGCTATATTACCTAGTTACAAAATTGATTTTTCCACACCTTTATGAACAGTTTTAACCCATTTTAAGCGTTTTGGTCGAAATGACATTCGCGCTGTGGTGCTACTCATGACTAATAACCAATGCAACATATATAAACTGCCGCGAAGGGTTTGTAAAAGTAACACTAAATAGTTAGATGGTTTAAGCTGTTCTGAACGGACTTGCTTTAAACCCGCAAACATACCTATAACTGACATCCCTAGAGATAACCCAGTTACAGAACTTAACATAGGTGGACGATGACGAGCGATCGCCATTAATATATCTGGTATTGCCGCCGTTGGCAAGATATACATTGTCACCATAAAGATCAACAAATCCCAGGTTTTCTTTGTCCCCATGCGGTTTTTGAGGATCAGATCCCAGTAGTCTAAATAACGTTGATAACCACCTTCTGCCCAGCGGTTACGTTGATGCCAAAGGGCTGTAGCATTGGTAACACCTTCTTCTTCCACTGGGGGATGAAAAACACATTCAATATCCCACTTATCTAAATGTAAGCGGATAGTTAAATCAAGATCATCGGTGATAGTTTCCTCATTCCAACCACCGCAACTTGCTAGGGCTTGACGACGGACAAATTGACCATTACCTCGGAGTTCACCAATACCACCAATAGCAGTCCGCTGTTCTTGAAACCAGATATCCAACAACATTTCTGCCATTTGTCCCTTAGTCCAGAAATTTTCTGGAGCATTAGCGATCGCTTTACGTATTTGTACAGCCCCTACTTTATCTTTTTGAAACAAAGGAACTACCTTTAATAGCAGATCTGGTGTAACTTGGGCATCAGCATCAAACACAGCAATAATGTCTCCCTTTATCAGTGGTAATACTTGATTTAATGCTCCTGATTTTCCGCCACTAGCTTGGGGAGAACGCCTAAATACATTGAGTTGTTGATATTCCTGCTTGAGTTCTGCTAATAATTGGGGTGTATTATCTGTACTATTATCATCAATAATCCAGACTTCATATTGACCATTACCGTATTCCAAATTACACAGATTCCTAACTAATCTGCCAATTACTGCTTCTTCATTTTTAGCAGCCACTAACACAGACACAAAAGGCAAATTTGTCTCTATATTTGAGGAATAGTCACGGGGTTTGGTAAAAATAATCCCCAAGGCATGAATTCCCAGTATTGTTGTCAGTCCCAGGATCAATATCGAACCCCAAGAAACTAAATGTAGGGTAATAGTCCCACTCCAGACTATAGTTAAAACTAAAGCAGCTTTGCCACGACGGACTTTAAATCGTTTTGGTTGTAGGTATTCTGATTCTTTATTTTCTGAGAGGTCAGGTAAGATCAGGTCAAGGGGATCAGAGTTTCCGTGATCAGTATTGTTTTCAGGCCAGGAATTTGCTGGCATAAGTTATATAATTAAAAACAGCTATTTTATGTATGTAGCTTTAAATTACAGAGCAATTCTGTAACAGATAACTAGCCACCTAATTAATATAATTCTAAAGAGTCCCAAAAGGAATAGATAGGGGATAATTAGTTCTCGTCTCCCCATCTCCCCGTCTCCTTGTCATCGAATGAAAGCGGCTATTAAATTAATTCTACATAATTCCACATAATTCTACATATCCCAGACTTCTTGAAAAAGTCCGGGATATGTAGCGATCCTAAATAAGACGTAAATACCTCTTTTTTCTCTACCTCTGCGTCCTAGTAGGTTTGTTCAAAAAAAATCCGTTCACAACCCACTCCAGACTGCTACATTTACCCATTTACGGGTCAACTTTCAAGCATAGTTTTCTGTTTGGAAATGTAATAATAAACCATATTCCAAACCTTCAACAACTGCTTGATAGGAAGCGGCCAAGATATTCTTAGAAACGGCAACAGTTGTCCAGCGTTGTTGAACATTGCGAGATTCAACCAAGACACGAGTTTTAGCCGCAGTTCCGGTATTTCCATTCAAAATTCTAACTTTATAATCTGTTAACTCAAAGGTAGCAATTTGCGGATAAAAGTTCACCAAAGCCTTACGCAAAGCGGCATCCAACGCCGCTACAGGTCCAGTACCTTCCGCAGCTTCCAGAATATTTTCACCATTGACAGTTACCTTAATAGTTGCTAAAGAATGAGTTGTTTCTTTGCCCTGAATTAAATCACAATGGACTTGAAAACCATTGATTTCAAAAAATTGTTGACGTAGACCTAAAACATCATACATCAACAGGGCAAAACTTGCCTCCGCTGCTTCAAATTGATAGCCAACATTTTCCAATTCTTTCATCCTTTGGAGAATTTGTCTAGCTTGGGGATGATCCTTGTCTAACTCAATACCAAAAGTCCGGGCTTTAGCCAAAACATTACTTAGTCCAGACTGTTCGGAAATGACAATACGGCGCGTATTTCCCACTTGCTCTGGTTGAATATGTTCATAGGTTAAAGGGTTGCGTTCTACTGCTGATACATGGATACCGCCTTTATGGGCAAAAGCGGAACGTCCCACAAAAGGTGCGTGTTCATCAGGAGCAAGATTGACAACTTCACTGACAAAACGACTAGCCGCTGTTAGTTGATGTAGCTGGTGTTGGGCGATACAACTATAACCCAGCTTTAGCTGTAAATTAGGAATCAGAGAACACAGATTAGCATTACCACAGCGTTCCCCATAACCGTTCATTGTTCCTTGTACCATTTTTGCACCTGCCATAACTGCTGCTAGAGCATTAGCTACCGCCATTTCTGAATCATTATGAGTATGTATTCCTATTTGCGGAGTTGTTGACCATTGACTATTGACTATTGACAAATGACAATTAACATCCTGAACAATTTGTGTAACTTCATGAGGTAAAGTTCCACCATTGGTATCGCATAAAACCAACCATTCCGCACCAGCGGTCATGGCCGTTGACAAGGTTTGTAAAGCATAATCAGGATTTTGCTTATAACCATCAAACCAATGTTCAGCATCGTAAATTACCCGTCGTCCTTGAGAACACAGATACTTAATCGTGTCACCAATCATGGCTAAATTCTCTTCTAGACTGGTCTTGAGTCCGGCTGTAACGTGCAAATCCCAAGATTTACCGAAAATAGTCACCCAGCGAGTACCTGCCGCCAAAATCGCTTGCAGCATGGGTTCATCTGGGGGTTTGGTATGAGGACGACGGGTGGAGCAAAAGGGGACAACTTCTGCTTGTTTGAGGGGATTTTGCTCAAGTTGCCAGAAAAACTCGACATCTTTAGGATTCGCGCCTGGCCAACCACCTTCAATAAAAGGAATCCCTAATTGATCAAGTCTGTGAGCAATGCGTAACTTATCTTCTATGGACACTGAGAGTCCTTCCCGTTGGGTTCCGTCCCGGAGAGTAGTGTCATAGAGCCAAAGTTGATTTGAGGGAGTTTTGGTCATAAAAATTGTTGAACCTTTGATTCAACACTGATACCTGAAAGACAACTTGGCTGCACGCCAATAGACAAGAAAAAGCTATTTTGGTAGTTTCATAAGGACTTATGAAAATGCTAACAATTACGCTCAGGAAGTGTAGGGAAGCTTCATATTTTCTTCCTACTTCCAGTTTATGCGGGAAACCCTAAAACCATTCGGTGCTTATTCTGCCTCTGGGAAACCTTTGGCGGTTGTTAATAATTCAATTCTAGGCTGTTTTCATACCAAAGACAAGCAAAGGCAATGATTCCCAAAATCCTGTTAAATATGAGGAAAGGAATTGGCACTTATGGTACTTGTGCGGTTAAGGTAGAAGGCGAAGCGTCCGCAGTAAATTGGCCTGAGCATTCTTCTGCGTTCCCTTCTTCCCCATTCTCCTACGAGTAATCTGGGTTTGATTGCTCAAACTCAGGTTTTAGGTACTGTTAAAGTGACTAAATTTCACGGTTTTTGGGGTCAAGGTTCTTCAATAGTTTGGATACCAGAAGGTTAAAAAGGAGACAAACAAGATGGGTAGATGGACACCCTTAATTTTGATGGCTGGCGGTGTAGCAATTTTGCTAGGTACGCTGCTGGGCATTAACTTTCCTATGGGCGGACAACAAAGTGCTAATGTTCCACCAGGACGCAGAGCATCCAGTGTTCTCCCAGCTAATATTAATGTTAATAGTGCAGCCAATGGTAATGATGGGGAAAATAATCCTTCAGAAACGGTTAATAACAGCGATTCTACCAGTGAAAGCCGCAGCACCAATGTAGCTCAAGGAAATGGTTCTACTAGAAATTCAGGTAATTCTTCTAATACTACACAAGAAACAAGCACTAGTGACCAAGGTTCTAATTCTACCAATGAAACGACAACTACAGATAGTGACATGACTACGCCACGTGGGCTATCAAATTCCAGTAGTAATGTTAATCAAGACAAACAACCAATTCGGGCTTTGTGGTAACTAGAGATAAGTTAAGTTAAAAATCAATGGTCAACGGTCAACGGTCAAAATCACATAACTAATGACCAATGACCGAATTGTACTCCCTTTGTTAGCCTTTATGAGTTATTAGTTATTTACTGGACTCATGACTAATGACTAATGACTAATGATGTTTTAATTATTGGTGGTGGTATAATCGGGTTGGCTTGCGGTCTTGAACTGAAATTACGTGGTATTAATGTCACTATACTTTCACGTGATTTTACTGCTGCTGCCAGCCACGCCGCCGCCGGAATGTTAGCCCCTGAAGCGGAAAATATTACTAATGAGCCGATGTTGTCTTTATGTCGGCGATCGCGCAATTTATACCTAAGTTGGACGGAAAAATTAGCAGAGTTAACTGGACAAAAGGATGTAAACAATACAGGTTATTGGCCTTGCGGTATCCTCGCACCAGTTTATCAACAACCACAAAATACAGGATATAGAAACGCTCACTGGTTGAATAAAGATACTATTAACCAATATCAACCAGGTTTGGGTAAAGATGTGGTCGGTGGTTGGTGGTATCCTGAAGATGGACAAGTTGATAACCGGGCTTTGATTAAAGTTCTACGGACTGCGGCGGAGTTTGAGGGTATTATATTCAAAGACGGAGTTACTGTAGAAGCTATTTCTCAACAACAGGGAAAAGTGATCGGTGTCCAAACTAATATAGGTTTATTTCGGGCTGACCATTATCTTTTAACCGCTGGCGCTTGGGTAAATCAATTATTACCTTTACCAGTGCGTCCCCGCAAAGGACAAATGTTGAGTTTACGAGTCCC
>OMJF01000262.1 GCA_900299285.1 Anabaena sp. 54
GTACCTCAACCCAACCTACAAATAAAGTTGGGTTTTGTACCTCAACCCAACCTACAAATAAAGTTGGGTTTTGTACCTCAACCCAACCTACAAATAAAGATATTTTTGATTTTGGCGAAGGTATTGATTATTAGTAAGAGAATAGCCCAAAACCGCGACTTCTTAGATAATTTATGGACTAAATTAATAACATCAATCACATAAATAGCAAATATTTAACCCCACACCCCGCACACCCACACACTTAAACTTATGGCAACTATTAAACCTTGGTACAAAATTGATGGACTAACACCCCGCGAAGACTTACGGGAAGGTAAACCTTTAGATGCTGCCGAATTTGCAGTACATTTAGACCAAGTTAGAAATCAAAAAGCACCTGCTGACTATCAACAACCAGAAAGGTTTTTTGAACGTACCTATTTAACTAAATATTTAACAGAATTTTCGGCTCAAGTTGTGCGCCGTTTATCTGGTGAAAAAACAGAAACATCTGCTATTTTTAATCTTTCTACTCAATTTGGTGGTGGTAAAACCCATGCTTTAACTTTACTTTATCACCTGGCTAAAGGTGGTGCTATTGCTAATAATTGGACTGGTGTACAAAAGATATTACAAAAAGCCAATATTTCCTCAATTCCAGAAGCAGCAGTAGCCATATTTGTAGGCACTGAATTTGATTCTCTGACAGGACGTGGCGGCAATGATGGTACACCATTAAGAAAAACACCTTGGGGAGAAATTGCCTATCAATTAGGTGGAGAAAATGCCCTAGCAATATTAACCCAACATGAAGCGGAATTTATTGAGCCTAAAGGTGATGTAATTAAACAATTTCTACCTCAAGATAAACCCTGTTTAATATTAATGGATGAAATTATTAATTATGTTAGTACCTATCGCAGTAAAGGTTATCATAACAGTTTATATAATTTCATTCAAGCATTATCAGAAACCGCTAGAAGTTTAGATAATGTGGTGTTAGTAGTTTCTATTCCTGCTTCAGAAATGGAATATACTTCCGCAGATGAAGGAGATGAACAAAGATTTAAGAAAATGCTGGATAGGGTGGGTAAACCTATTATGATGTCAGCAGAAGCAGAAACTTCAGAAATTATTAGAAGAAGACTTTTTGAATGGGATGCTGGGGCGGTCAGTGCAGATGGTAGGATTATGTTACCCAAAGATGCTATTAATACCTGTAATGAATATGCTGACTGGATACTAGATCACCGTCAACAACTTCCTAGTTGGTTTCCTGTGGATAACCCCCGTGAAGCGTTTTATGCTACCTATCCCTTCCATCCTTCAGTATTATCAGTATTTGAGCGCAAATGGCAAGTTTTACCCCGTTTTCAACGTACTAGGGGTGTATTACGTTTACTAGCTTTGTGGGTATCTAATGCTTACAAAGAAGGATACCAAGGCGCACACCGTGATCCTTTAATTAGTTTAGGAACTGCACCACTAGATGACCCCCAATTTCGGACTGCGGTGTTTGAACAATTGGGAGAAAGTCGTTTAGAAGGTGCTGTAACTACTGATATTTGTGGTAAAAAAGATTCTCATGCAGTGCGTTTAGATGTGGCCGCTGATGACCAAATTAAAAAAGCACGACTGCACCGCAAAGTGACAACTACCATATTTTTTGAATCTAATGGTGGTGTTTTACGGGCTGAATCTACTATCCCAGAAATTCGGTTAGCAGTGGCAGAACCAGCTTTAGATATTGGTAATGTAGAAACTGTTTTAGAAACATTGGCAACAGATTGTTATTATTTGTCAATAGAAAAAAATAAATATCGTTTTAGTCTGTCACCGAACTTAAATAAAATTTTAGCAGATCGTCGCGCTAATGTTCAATCATCAAGAATTACAGAACGGGTAATATCAGAAATTGAAAAGGTTTTTACTTCCTATCCAGGAGTTAACTTAAATTTCTTTCCACAAAATTCTAGTAAAATTTCTAATCAGCCTATTTTAAATTTAGCCATATTAGCACCAGAACATTCTATACACGATAGTCAAACTATAAAAATCATAGAGTCTATGACTAAACAATGTGGTACATCTAACCGAACTTTTAAAAGTGGGATAATTTGGTCTGTTGCTGATACTGATAGTAAATTGCGAGAAGAGGCGAGAAAACTTTTAGCTTGGGAAGATATTCGAGATGAAGAACAAGGGTTAGATAATCACCAAAAACGTCAGTTAGAGGAAAATTTAAAAAAATGTGCATCTAATTTAAAAGAAAGTGTGTGGAATGCCTATAAATATGTGGCATTCTTGGGTAAAGATAATAAAATTCGGGTAACAGATTTTGGACAAGTTAACTCTAGTCAAGCAGATAAATTAGTGAATTTAATTATTAATAAATTACGTCAAAGTGATGATATTATTGATTATATCCATACTCGCTTTTTAGTCAGAAATTGGCCGCCCGCATTTACAGAATGGAGTACCAAAGGTGTGCGTGATGCTTTTTTTGCATCTCCATTATTTCCCAGGTTGTTACATAGTGATCTTAAAAAAGATGCTGTCAAAGATGTTATATGTCGCGGTGTCCAAGAGGGAATTTTAGCTTATGTTGGTAAAAGTAATCATGGTTATGAACCTTTTTATTTTCAATGTGATCTTTCTGTTACAGATGTAGAAATTTCTGAGGATATGTTTATTATTACCCAAAAAACAGCAGAAACTTATCAAACAGCTTTAGCTGCAAGTTTAACTGTTGTTGAAGATATATCAACAGTATCAGAAAACCAAGAACAGACTCCTGAGAAACCCAATAATAATCCAGATAATAGTAAAAGCGGTGATTTAAGCAATACTGTAAAGGAGAAAACTGGTTTATATAATAATAGTAAAGACTCTCAAAAGTTAACAGATGAAACAGAATTAAAAGATGAAGTTGAAACAACTAAAACTATTACCCCAGTTGGCTTACCTAAATTCTTAAAGTGGAGTGGTGAAATTACACCGAAACAATGGACGAACTTTTACACAAAAGTGCTGACCAAGTTCACTACTAATCAAGATTTGAAGTTCACATTGAAAGTTGAGTTTACAATAGAAGGAGAAATACCTATACAAAAGATTGAAGAAGCGAAAGTTGGACTGTCTGAGTTGAAGCTAAATAATGATGTTGAGACTGATATAGATGACAATCACTAAAATGCAAATTTTACTGAATATGAAAATAAAGTATCCCATTAATTTTCACAAAGGTCTAACATTTGCTATTATATTAGGATTAATGGTTTTATACCACAATTTTACTATTGGAGCTTGGGTTTATCTTTCCCTTCACGGTACTTACGGTTTTCTTTGGTTAATAAAATTCAGTTAAAAAAGTATTGGTTAAACTTACGTAATGGCGATTTAGTGTAAATTTCAGGACGACACACAACTAGCATAATACAAGTTTGGCGGACAAGACTTGTACAATTACAGTAAGTTTAGCTTGAGTGAGGCACACCTTATGCGGGCAAGATGCCCGCACCACAAGGCTTTTATCATGAATATCTGTACTTCAGAATATAGGGAACTGCTGTAAGTACATAATAGCTGATGTTTAACAGTTCTTGTAGAGACGTTTTGTATAACGTCTCTACATGATGTGCTTATTCAGCCCAAGCGATTAATCTGGGTTCATAGGGACTAGAAAGGTATTTATTGCGAGGTAAGACGCGCAAAGACAAGCCCTGTAAACCAGAGGTGGTGTAAGTGATATTTGCTGTATAAACACTTAAATTTTCTGTGTCGGGTCCTTGATAATCCATTACCATAGGGACGGCATTAACAATATCCCCATGGGCATCTATAGAACCTTGATATAGTTCTACTTGTACATCATCATTACTCAAAGTTGCTAAATCAACTTTAGCTTTGACAGCTACAGTTTGATTAACTTTAATATCTGATGCTGCGGATACCTCAAGATCCTTAATTCTGATACTAAACCAGTGTTCGCCTAATTTCGCCCTCCAGTCGGCTAATTCCTTGGCTGGGGCATAATTCTCAACAGTTAAGGTATGATAGCGATCGCTGGCTGGAAAATAGGCTCTAGTTGCATATTCTCCCACCATCCGGGCTGTATTAAAAAATGGACAATTCAAGCGAATTGCATCTTTCATTTTTGCTACCCAAGGACGAGGTAAGCCATCACCATCACGATGATCATAGAATAAGGGGATAACTTCCTTTTCTAGCAACTCATAAAGGGCGTTAGCTTCTATTTCGTCTTGGTAATTAGGATCTTCGTAATTTTCTCCGTGGCCAATAGCCCACCCAGTGCGGACATAATCAGCTTCATCCCACCAACCATCAAGTACACTTAAATTGGGTAGGCCATTCATAGCAGCTTTCATACCACTTGTACCGGAGGCTTCTCTAGGACGACGGGGAGTATTTAACCAAATATCACAACCTGCTACCATTAAACGAGCGATGTGAATATCGTAGTTAGGAACAAATACTACCTGTTTTTCTAAGTGATGTTCCCGAATAAAGTGATTAATATCCCGAATCAATTCTTTACCAGGGATATCTTTGGGGTGGGCTTTGCCAGCAATTACAAACTGGACTTTGCGGTTTTTGTTACTGAGTAAAATCCGTTTAATGCGTTCTAAATCACGCATCCACAAAGTAGCCCGTTTATAAGTAGCAAAGCGACGGCCAAACCCAATTGTTAAAACGTTAGGATCAAGCACTTCCTGGGCTTGGGCAATATCGGAAGCGGATGCACCGCGATCGCGCAGATGTTTAACTAAATGTTCCCTGACATACAATACCATATCCAAGCGGCAGCGTTCATGATTCCGCCACAATTCTTCATCGGGAATTGCATCCATTCTTTCCCATAATTGGTTATCTGGTGGTGCTGACGACCAATTTGGACCAAGATAGCGATCGTACAATTCTTGAGTAGATTTCGCTACACAACTACGGGCATGAACACCATTAGTAATAGCAGTAATTGGCACTTCATCCACAGGAACTTTTTGCCACAAACCCTGGAACATTTGTCGAGAAACAACCCCATGTAATTGTGCTACACCGTTAGAAAAAGTTGCCATTTTCAGTGCCAATACTGCCATACTGAAAGGACTAGACAAATCACCAGTATTTTCTCGTCCCAGACCTAAAAACTGCTCCTTTGGTAAACCAAAGATATCAGCATAATAGCCCAAATAATGCAGAATCTTATCAGGAGAAAATAAATCAATACCTGCGGGGACTGGTGTGTGAGTAGTGAAAATATTACTAGAACATACTACTTGTTTAGCTTGTGTGTAATTTAGTCCTGCTTCTTGAATAAGAATGCGAATGCGTTCCAAAGCCGAGAAAGCCGCATGACCTTCATTCATGTGGTAAGCAGTCACTTCATAGCCCAAAGCTTTGAGCATTTGCACACCACCTATACCCAGCATAATTTCCTGGTGGATACGCATATCTATATCACCACCATACAATTGATCGGTGATATCGTGGTCATAGGCCTTGTTAGGTTCGATATTGGTATCAAGCATATACAGGGGGACTGTTCCCACTTGCACACGCCATACTCGTGCATATACCTTGCGTCCTGGATAGTCTACCGCAATTCGTAGTTCTGAACCATCGGCATTGCGCTCCAAATGCAAAGGCATATTATAGAAGTCATTGATAGGATAGCGTTCCTGCTGCCAACCGTCAGCATTAAGATACTGAGCAAAGTAGCCTTGTTGATACAGTAATCCCACACCTACAAGCGGTAATCCCAAGTCACTAGCTGATTTCAGGTGATCTCCTGCGAGGACACCCAAACCACCAGAATAGACAGGTAAACAATCTACTAAGCCAAATTCAGCGGAAAAATAGGCGTAACATTCTTTTTGCTGCTGATTTCTTTGTTTTTTATACCAAGTCCGCTCCTGCAAATAATCTTCTAATTGCCGCGCTGCCCGGTCTACTTGTGCCAAAAAACCGTCATCTTCGACAACTTCTAATAACCGCTTTTGGCTGATAGTTCCCAACATTAATACTGGGTTATGGTGGCTAGATTCCCATAAATCGGGGTCTAAACGGCGAAATAGGTCTTTACTCTCCACATTCCAATCAAAATGGAGATTATAAGCTAGTTTTCGCAGGGGTTCTAGTCTGGAAGGTAATGAAGGAGATACGTTAAAAGTGCGAATTGGCTGCATGGTTTAAAAAAACTTATTTGTGCGGCTATGGTTATTGTTTACTGTTTTTACTTAATGTTGCCAACTCTTGATACTATGTTTGTCAACTTTCGATGACTTTGTTAAGAATTGATAATTATTGAATTGCTGAATAAACATTACACTTATAGCTTGTCTGAGTCTACTGGGTTTGTACTGATTTTACCAAAATTTTACTAAAATTTAATTATGTACTGTTTATATGGGCAATATGGCAATATATCGGTATGCACTGAAATATAAATCGAAAACATAGCTAAAAAGCCATTATGAATAATAAAAACGAAACAAAACTGCTAGTTTTTTCCCTGCTGTTTACGACAGCATTACTGGGATTAGGCTTGTGGTTGTGGAATCAATTCACACCCCGCATTCCTGATAAAGCAGCTAATGTTTCTTCAGATTCCGATTCTACACCAGGGCGAATCAGTTTAGGTGAGAAGATTTTAATTACTGATCAAATCAACTCTGATCAGGAAAAAGGAGTACAAGCCTTTGCTCAGGGTAATTTTGATGCTGCTAGAACCAATTTTCAAGCATCTTTGCGCCAAAATCACAATGATCCAGAAAGTTTGATTTATTTCAATAACTCCCTGGACGATAGTAGTAAATATATCAAGATTGCCGTGAGTGTACCCATCGGCGGAAATCTAAATGTAGCCAAAGAGATTCTGCGCGGTGTAGCCCAGGCTCAAGATGAGGTAAATCGTAATGGTGGCATTAATGGTAAATTTTTGCAAGTAGCGATCGCTAATGATGATAATGATCCCACCCAAGCCCAAAAAATAGCGACCCAATTTGTCAAAGATTCCAGTATTCTGGCTATAGTTGGACATAACGCCAGTAATGCTTCTATTGCGGCAGCACCAATATATCAGCAGGGGGGACTAGTGATGATTTCTCCTACTAGTTTTGCTCAAAATCTCTCTGGTATTGGTAGCTATATATTTCGCACCGTTCCCAATATTAGTTCCCAGACCGAACCTCTAGCTGTTTATACCCTCAAAACTGCCCGGAAAACTAATATTGCCTTATGTGTAGATTCCAAATCTATTGATAATCAATCTTTTAAAGATGAGTACACTAAAAATATTGTAGCTGGTGGTGGTAAAATCAATCCCACCAAGTGCGATTTTTCTGCCCCTGATTTTAACTCGACTACAATAATTTCTCAATTAATTAGTAGTGGTGCTGATGGGTTGGTATTAGCTCCCTATGTTGGTAGAATTAACCGGGCTTTAGAACTAGCAGCAGCAAATCAAGGTAAATTAGCACTGTTTGGTAGTCCGACATTATACACCTTTCAAACATTAGAATCGGGTAAATCTGATATTAGTGGTACAGTTATTACTGTACCTTGGCATCCAAAAGCCATTCCTGGTAATCCTTTTCCTGAAAAAGCCAGAAAACTTTGGGGCGGAACTGTGAATTGGCGTTCAGCAACAGCTTATGATGCAACCATGGCGATCGCTAAAGGTTTACAAAAAGGTTATACTCGTGAAGCATTACAAAAGGTGCTACATAGTCCAGATTTCTTTGTCAATGGTGCTACAGGCAAGATTGAATTTCAAGAATCTGGTGATATTAAGGGTAAGGCAATATTGGTCAAAGTGCAACCAAGTAAAAACTCAACTGCTAACTATGACTTTTTCCCCTTGCAGTGAATCCCCAAGAGTTTAATAAAGATTTGTTAAGTAGTCGTGCAAAATAAATTTCATATTTAGGAGAGGGAACTCTTAACTCTTAACTCTTAACAGATAAGGAGTAGAGAGATTTTTGTTTTCAATAACTATGTGCAATTAATTTTGCTTGGGTACTTATCACTGTCTGTATCAAATCAAATTAATAATTTATCCGTTCATGACTTTTTTCCTGAATAGATAAAGGTTTAGCAATGCTAAACCCCCACATAAAATATTAATTTTTGAGGAATTAAAAATCTACTGCCAAACGTAGATAAGGATAAACAAAACAATCCAGATAACATCAACAAAATGCCAAAATAAAGAAGTGGCATTAATGCCAAAATGGCCATGATCAAAATTACCAGGAATAAAAGAACGTAATAAAACAATTAACTGTAACAGAATACCCGTAAAAACGTGCAAACCGTGAAAACCAGTTAACAGATAAAACATTCCGCCAAAAGTACCAGAAGTAAAACCAAACTCCAAACTACTCCATTCCACAGCTTGACCATAGAGGAAATAACCACCCATAGCCATTGTTAAAAATAACAACAGACGATAACTAGTTAAATCATGTCTTTCCAGAGCTTTTTCTGCAAAATAAATCACAAAACTACTAGCAACTAAAATTACGGTGTTAACACTAGGTTCTTTGATTTCCAAACCAGAAACACCAGCCGGCAACCAATTAACAGTAGAAGTTTTGTAGATAATATAGCCAGCAAAGAAACTCAAGAAAATGACACTTTCAGACAACAGAAAAACAATAAAACCAAACATTTTACTGCCTTCTTCATCATGTCCATGCTCATGACCGTGGTGAGGCTGTAACTCTTCTGAAGAAATAGAACTATCCATCATAATTTCCAAATCAGTAAATTAGTTAATTCGTAAATTACAAAAAATCTTACTTTGCGCCTTTGCTCCTCTGCGTCTTGGCGCGAAATATGAATAAAAACATCGGAAAAGTGCGTCAAAAACAACGCACCCTAGAAATTACTCATGTTGAGAAGATGCCATTAATTCAGGCTTACCATAACCATAAGGTTCACAAGTAATCACCGGAATTTCCTCAAAATTCTCAACAGGAGGAGGAGAAGAAATAGTCCATTCCAAACCAATAGCCCGCCAAGGATTAGCAGGAGATTTTTCTCCGTCTATCCAAGAAATCAACATATTGAAGATAAAAGGAAGAGTAGACATTCCTAACAAAAAAGAACCCAAACTAGCGACAATATTCCAACCAATTAATTCAGGTGAGTAGGAAGCAGCGCGGCGTAACATTCCTTGTAAACCTAAAGGGTGCATAGGTAAGAAATTCAAATTTGTGCCGATAAATGCTAACCAAAAATGGATTTTACCCCAACCTTCGTGGAACATTCTGCCAGTCATTTTAGGAAACCAATGATAGATAGCGGCATACATTCCCATAGTTACAGTTCCATAGAGAACATAATGGAAATGGCCGACAACAAAATAGGTATTATTAACATGAACATCTACAGGAACAGAAGAAAGCATAATTCCCGTAATACCAGCAAAAACAAACATTACCAAACCACCCAAAGCAAATAACATAGGTGTAGTGAGGCGAATTTTGCCACCCCAAATAGTTGCCACCCAAGCAAATACCTTAATCCCTGTAGGAATAGATACAAACATGGTTGTCACCATGAAAAACAACCGTAGCCAAGCAGGAGTACCACTGACATACATATGGTGTACCCAAACAATGCCGCTAACTACAGCAATTAACATGGAAGAAACAGCAACGACTTTGTAACCAAATAAAGGTTTGCGGGAATAAACTGGGAATATTTCCGAGAAAATGCCGAAGATAGGCAAAATGATTACATAAACTGCGGGGTGAGAATAGAACCAGAAATAATGCTGAAACATGACCGGGTTTCCGCCTTTAGTGGGGTCAAAAAAGGCAGTTCCTACTGTAATATCAAGAAGTAACATTACAGCCCCTGCGGTCAAGGCTGGGAGTCCAAATAACTGGATAATTTGGGCGCTAAATACTGCCCAAACAAAGAGGGGCATTCTAAAATAACCCATTCCCGGCGATCGCATTTTCACAATAGTAGTGACAAAATTTACCGCACCCATAATTGAAGAGACACCGGAAATAGCCACTGCTAATAACCAGAGAACTTGACCGTTAATCAAGTTTCCCGTGGGGTTTTGGGTACTGACGGGGGGATATGCCCACCACCCAGATTGAGCAGGTCCACCGGGGACAAAGAAGCTGGTCATGAGAAGAATACCCACCACCGGCACCATCCAAAAAGCGGCAGCATTGAGGCGGGGGAAAGCCATGTCTCGCGCCCCAATCATCAGGGGAACGAGGTAGTTAGCTATACCAACAAGGGAGGGGAATGTCCAGAGAAACAGCATCACTGTTCCGTGCATGGTAAACATTCCGTTGTATACTGTGCGGTCTATTAAATCAGCTTCTGGGGTGATCAGTTCTCCGCGCAAAATCATAGCGAAGATACCACCCACCAGGAAGAAAATAAAGGAAGTAACAAGGTATTGAATACCGATAACCTTATGGTCTGTACTGAAACTCAAGTAGGTTCTCCAGGTTTGGGGAGGTTCGTGGTGATTTGATTCACCAGTGATATCAATGGGGATATTAGTCATTTGTCAGTTGTTAGTTGTCAAAAATTGCGTAGGTTGGGTTGAGAGACGAAACCCAACATTACCGAACATTTTCGGGGGTTTGTTGGGTTAACCAGAGAAATTGACCAAAGGAGGTGTAGCAGGTTTAACAGTTTTCCAACCGCTATTAATCCCGTTTTCAAGTTTTTGAGCGTATTCGGAAGCCGCTTGGTTAGGTGCTGGAGTGAGTTCTTGACTTGCAGCTTTGCTTAACCACTGCTGATATTGACCAGGTGATTCCACAATTACTTTTGCCCGCATAGTAGCAAAATATGTACCGCTATATTGGGAATCAGTCAAATCATAAGCACCGGGGCGAATAGGAGTAAATTCAAAGTCCAGATCATGACCAGGAATAATGTCCTGTTTAAGACGGAAAGCGGGTATATAAAAGCCGTGAAGTACATCTTCCGAATGTAGATTAAGACGGACACGACTATCCTGGGGTAAATGCAATTCTGTACTGGTAACGTTCCTGGCTGGATAATGAAACACCCAAGCCCATTGTTTAGCAGATACATCAATATGTTCTACATCTTCAACTATTGCAGCTTGATTTTTATCTTCTACAGCGGCAGCGGACTCCATCTGCATAGGATTATGTAGATGTACCTGGTGAGATGGTCCCTGGATACCCATTTGTTCGTAAACTTGGTAACTATAACTAGCAATCCATAATACCAACATAATTGGAATTGCCGTCCAAATGACCTCCAAAGTCATATTACCTTCAATGTGGGGACCATCACTAAAATCCGTAGGTCTGGCACGATGAAAAGTGATGGAATAGAGAAGAGTAGCAGTTACTCCCAGGAAAATTAAAGCTCCTAATGTTACCAAAAAGCTAAATAAATCATCAATAAGATGAGATTCAGCAGCCCCTTGAGGGGGAAGCCAATAATAAGCCTGTTTACCAATCCATAGACTAGTAAAAGTCACGGCAACTGCCCCAGTAACTAGGGTGAAAAAGTTGAGAATTTGCCGAATTTTCATAATAGTCAGTTGTCAGTTGTCAGTTGTCAGTTGGTTTTGAATTACCAATCACCAATCACCAATCACCAATTACCAATTACCCAATATTTGATTAATATCTTGTCCGGCTCGCAGTAATTTATCTGCTGTATTATGAACACCAAAATCTGCTGCTAAGTGCGCTCCTAAGGTGCCGTGAACATACATCAGCAACATAATAATTACACCGACAACGAGATAAGAAATTTGTACTTCTCGCTCCTCATATTTGCCAATAACATAACGTTGCCAACCGCGCCAAAAAGTCATACCAACAATCATTGCTAATAGCAATACACCACCGACACCATGCCACATCATTGTAGGCATTGCTAACATTCCCCAAGGACTTTTAATATCTGCTGGTGGGGCTGCCAATAACATTTCATAAAAACCCGCACCAACAGTAAAGAATGTAATTACAGCAGCGGCAAAAACGTTATACCAACCCACATCAAATAATTGAGAACGCTCAACTTTAATTCCCAAAAATTTGAATAGCCATTTTTCCACAGGGAAGAATACACCCAAAAGATCAAAAATGATGGCAATGATGAATAAACCTAATGTTAGATGTACTAAATTAGGATGAATAGGAATGGCATAAGGTAAACCATTTGCACCCATTTGATGACTAATTTGATCTAATAATTCTGAATTCATGGCAATATTCCATCCTTTACCGCGTCCACAACAGGTACAGTATGTAAGCCATACACCCATACAAGTTCATCACCAAGATACACTTGAAAACCGACAATTAATGTTAATAAAATGCCCACAGCTATATAATGAAAAGGCAACTTATTTGGGTTTTGACTCCGCAAAACATAACGCCAAGCTGTAATAGCAGTAATAATTCCAGAAAGTGACCAACCAATGAGAGTATGAACATTTAAAACTGATTTAGCCAGTTCATAAGGTTTAGCCAAACCCGCCTCAAATTGACCAAAAATAATCGCCACAAAAATTGCCACCGTAGCAATACACATATTCCACCAACTCACCTCAAATAAGCGAGTTCTACCAGTTAAATAACCGGCTAAATCACAGAAAACAGAAAATAGAACCATCGCAATTACAAAGTGAACCACGATAGGATGTAAAGGATCTGGATATGGTAAATTATGCTCATTCAATGAAGTGAAAAAATCCAGCATTACAATCTCCTAGACTTATTTACTACTCTATGCAGCCAACCAAAACATAAATATGATAAATTCGGTGTGAGTTCAGTCATTTAGTCCCCTGAAAAATAGGGAAAATATGTCAATGGTGCAACAACAGTAATTATGAATGTAGCTAAACTAAATCACTGTTAGAAATTGAACTTACTAAACCCAATATTTAGGTTAAGTAAATTTTTGTGAATTGTCAGAAAAACTAAAAGTAAAACTTCTAGAATTAGTGAGAGAGCCAGCAACAGATTTGATCCTGACTGTATTACAATATTTTTAAATCAAAACCAACTATTTTTATGTTTATTGATGTACAATAACAAATTATTACTTTGTAATTTAAACAACCGAAATATACAGTTTTTATAGTAAGTAGAATTAGAATAAAGCTAGACAGAATAATTAAACGCAGACAAACGCAGATGAATTTCATAATTCTGTGGGAACTGACACAAAATACGAAATCTTCCTTAGGGTCTTTGCTCCTTAGCGTCTTTGCGCGAAACAAAAAATATGGTTCATTTAGCCAAAAATTGTCCCCACCTAAC
>OMJF01000263.1 GCA_900299285.1 Anabaena sp. 54
AAATTTCTAATTGTATGAGTTTCTATTATTTGTATTCAGATAGTTCTTCCTTATCAAGATAAGGATAACATATTTAAAATCAAATGTCAACCTGATTTTTTTCTAAAAACGGAAAAATACAAAAATATTTTTTAGGCGATATTTTTAATTGAAATTGAATGAAGTTCTGTTATTTATAGCAAGATAGCAATTGTAGGTTGGGCGAGTGCGACAGCGTCACCCAACTTCCTCCTTAGTAAAAGATTGATATTAGGTTACTGTTCAATATTGATCATGTTGGGTTTCGTTCCTCAACCCAACCTACTTTAATTTCCTATCTTCTTCTGCTACCAAAACCGGAAGAACGACGACTCGAAGAACGGCCACCACTACCAAAACTACTACCAGAATTGCGTTGGGTAGAGCTAGAATTACCAGAAGGTCTGAGGTTGCTACCACCAAAACCAGAACCGGAGGCTCTTCCGGTTGGGTTATTATTGGTTGTAGCGCGTCCTGAAGAGGAGTTTCTGATGTTTCCCGTGGTGCGGAAAGTAGTACGATTTCTTACTGCTGCGGGTGGTTCGTTGTAGCGAGAACGATAATTAGCAACCGCTGAATCATAACTAGAACCGTAACCACCATAACCGGTCATGACCCCACCGGGCTGATAAACGGGGGGAACATAGTATTGAGGTCTAAACAACATACTACCAATAGCTTGACCAGCGACGTTACCAGCTAAAGACGCAGCAAAAGGTGTCCAAAAGTTAGATTCTTGACGAACAATGACGGTTTCCTTTTGTCCGGTTTGGGGATTAGTTTTTGTCTCTGTGACATTATGGACGTACTCAAGTTTAAAATCCTCTGTCAGGTATAAAGCTGGTTGACCATTTTCTACTTTTAAGTAAGTTTTCTTACCGGCTTTTATTTCTTCGTCAGTTAGTCTAGCCATTTGTAGCTTTTCTGTAGCAAAGCTTGGGGGGTTGTTGTTGAGCAGAAATAGAGTATACTCACCATTGGCATCGTTGTATGTGCCTTGTTGTACTTGATACTCTCCATCATTTAACTTGGTGGGGGTAGCAGTTTTGCTAACACCGGAATTTGGGGAATTAGCTTGGTTTTCACCTCCACAGGCTACAGTTGTTAAGCATAAAGTTAGGGCTAAACAAACAACTGTAAATTTACGCAGCATAGTCATAATCACGGTATTCATGTTTTGTGCGGATACTAATTACAGGTTAACAAATATAAGACTTAAGTAAGATCTGATTGACGAATTATTCTTTTGTAGGGGTAATTAATCAATTATCCCCACTTTCCTGATCTTTTCCCTAAGTCCTGAAATAATTTACAATGGGATTAATTCGGGGTAATATTCCAATAGCTGATCACTAGAAAGATCATCTCCTAACTGAGCGGGTGAAAAATGCACCTGGATAGCGCGGAGTTTATGTTTGTAGTGTAAATTAATCAAAGCCTTTAAAGCTGCTTTTAAGGCGGGAATGTCAGCCAAGTCTGTTTCTAACTCTGGAATTTCTCCTTCCGTAGCGACTATAATCATAACAATGACGTTACGGGTTGCAGGAAGTGATAAAGGCTGGTTTGAGGAAGTAGAACTAAAATCAAGATTAGCACCATATCTTTGGGCTGAGTCTGTGAATAGTTCATTAACGTAATTTCCTGCGTCCCCTTCGTTCCAAAATACATCACCTTCATTAGCAGCAGATAACCAATATTCATCACATTGTAGCAGAGTTTCGCAAAGTTGCGCCAATTCTTCTCCTAAAACTTCTATATCGCCATCAGCGTCTATTGCTTCCCTTGCAGCCCGATTTAAAACGCCTAAGAGTGGTGCTACGTCAGAACCTCCTAAATGCAAAAATAACCGACAAACAACATATCTAGTTCTACCTATCATCCGATTAAACGTATCACGCATTTTTTGTTTCCTGCTAATTTGAGTAGATTATGTAAAAGTTCAAAATTATTTCTTTTCTACCAAATAACCAATATATGAAAATTCTGTGCTAAGATTCACAGTCGCATTGAAATTAGGCATAGAAAATTCTGATTGACTGGATATATGATCATTATGCTTAAATATTGTTAACTTTGGGAATTGGAGTCAAGTATCAAAAGTATAAATTAAATTATACATATTTACATGGTTACAGGTGACAATGAAAATTGGTATTTTAGGTTTAGGATTGATAGGTGGTTGTTTGGGTTTCGATTTACGTTCTCAAGGACACCATGTTTTAGGTGTGAGTTGTCGTGAATCAACTTGTGTCAGGGCTGTGGAAATCGGTAGTGTGGATCAAGCTTCTTTGGATTTAAGCTTATTAGCATCAGCAGAAGTTGTATTTATTTGTACTCCTATAGGATTAATAGTTCCCCAAATTAAAGAGTTAATTGGTCATTTGGCTAAGAATACTATTATAACTGATGTTGGTTCAGTAAAAACACCTATAGTAAAGGCAATTTCCCCGTTGTGGGAGAATTTTATCGGTGGTCATCCCATGGCGGGAAAGACAGATGTAGGTATAGAATCAGCACAGCATAATTTATTTATGAATCGTCCTTATGTATTAACACCGATAGAGACAACACCTAATTACGTTGTTTTAATTGTAGAAGAAATTGTGCGATCGCTCGGTTCGGTTATCTACCATTGTCAACCAGAACAACATGATCGGGCTGTGAGTTGGATTTCCCATTTACCCGTGATAGTAAGTACATCCTTGATAGCAGCTTGTTTAAGTGAAAAAGATCCAGAAATCGCCAAATTAGCCCAGAATTTCGCTAGTTCAGGGTTTCGGGATACTAGTAGGGTGGGGGGTGGAAATCCCGAATTAGGGGTAATGATGGCACAATATAACCGCCAAGCATTATTAAATTCACTATATCAATACCGGGAAAATTTAGAGGAATTTATTCATATAATTGAGGGAGAAAACTGGGAATTGTTAGCAGAAAAGATTAAATTAAATC
>OMJF01000264.1 GCA_900299285.1 Anabaena sp. 54
GGGTAATTGGTGAGTAATTTTCTGTTTTCATCCTGTTCATCCTTTAATCTTGGATATCCTGATTATGACATTTTCCCTCACTAGCAACTTACGTTATTACCAGATATATCTATAATACGGTTACTGTATCGGAGAAAAGTAATATAGATACTGATGTCATTATACACAAATAAAGCGCAAACATCTACTCACAATAGCCAACAACATTTTACCAGGCGATCGTTATTGCCAAGTAAAAAAAATACTTTATGGCAAATAGAAGCAGGATTTGTCATGACTTCTACTTATTTAGAAGATGGAACAACAGTAGCTTTAGGCTTATGGGGTCCGGGGGACACAGTTGGGGAACTACTATCAACAGTGAAACCTTATCAGATTGAGTGTTTAAGCAAGGTAGAAGCCACTATTGTACCTGTAGATGATTGGACTCAACTGACAAATACTTTGCTTAATCACATTCAACAAGCAGAAGAATTAATGGTAATTCGCAGTCACAAAAAAATAGAAACGATGTTGATAAGATTATTAGCATGGTTATCAAAAAAATTTGGTTCAGAAGTACAAGCAGGAAGATTAATTGATATGCGTTTAACTCATGAAGACTTAGCAATACTGATCAATTCCACTCGTGTAACCATCACTCGTATATTGGGACAATTAGAACAGGAAGGACTAATTAATAGACTTTCTCAGCACCGGATTATAGTGAAACAAGAAGATATTTGGTATTATGAAATATAAAATAATCAATCTACCCAAATACTAGAGATTGCAGTATGAAAGGACTTACTCAACTGTCATAATATTCTCAGTAGTCAGGACTTTAGTCCTGTGTTCAAGACGCTATGGGAACATCATCAGGGATCAAGCCCGGACTAAAAACAAAAAAATATAATTTTTTGTGACACTTGCTCAAGTCTTATATAAAATCAAAAACTCCATTTTCCCAACTCTCACTCAATCAATGTCAAAATTTAATTGGGAAGAAATCAAGTAAATTCAACATGGATACCAAAAATGGATTTGTCGGTACAATTGGGAACACACCACTAATTCGCTTAAACAGTTTTAGTGAACAAACAGGTTGTGATATTTTAGCCAAAGCGGAATTTCTCAACCCTGGTGGTTCTGTAAAAGATCGGGCTGCGCTTTACATTATAGAAGATGCAGAAAAAAAAGGACTGCTCAAACCTGGTGGTACTGTAGTCGAAGGAACTGCGGGAAATACGGGAATTGGACTGGCGCATATCTGCAATGTCAAAGGTTACAAATGTTTGATTATTATTCCCAACACCCAATCTCAAGAAAAAATAGATGCTTTAACGACCTTGGGTGCGGAAGTTCGTCCTGTTCCCGCAGTACCTTACAAAGATCCTAATAATTATGTCAAACTATCTGGGAGAATTGCCGCAGAAATGGAAAACGCCTTATGGGCTAATCAGTTTGATAATTTAGCTAATCGTCTTGCCCATTATCAAACCACAGGTAGAGAGATTTGGCAACAGACAGATGGTAAAATAGACTGTTGGGTAGCGGCGACTGGTACGGGTGGTACTTATGCAGGTGTGGCCATGTACCTCAAAGAGCAAAATTCCGGCGTTAAATGTGTGGTTGCTGACCCCTTGGGTAGTGGACTATATAGTTATATCAAAACTGGGGAAATCAAAATAGAAGGTAATTCCATTACTGAAGGTATTGGTAATAGCAGAATTACAGCTAATATGGAAGGTGCGCCTATTGATGATGCTATCCAAATTAATGATTTAGAAGCCTTGCGTGTCGTTTATCAACTATTAAAAAAAGATGGTTTATTAATGGGTGGTTCAACAGGAATTAATGTGGCTGCGGCTGTGGCTTTAGCCAAACAATTAGGACCTGGACATACTATTGTTACTATCTTGTGTGATAGTGGTTCTCGCTATCAATCACGCATATTTAATAGTGAATGGTTAGCAAGTAAAGGACTAATGATTAATTAGGGTTTTTGGCTTTGCATAATCGCGCAATTGTACTGCATTTAATTTGTATAATTATAGCGGGCATCCTGCCCGCACCACAATTACCAGATTAGGATTGTACAATTTAGCAGGCTAAAAAGAATTTGGGATTAAGTTGGTGAATTACCCGTTATTCAAAGGATATTCGTGAGAAACAAAGGGAATAGCCACTATTTCTCCCTCTGTTTCCCCAATTTGCACTTTTAAACCAACTCCACCAGCTTTACTTTTGATGTAACCTAGTCCAAAATGACCATCTGGGGTGGTTGTATAGCTAGTGAGTTTACCTACTTTTTCTTCGCCAATGGTGATGATTGTTCCTGGTTCAGCCGCACCATGGAGCCGAATACCCCAAAGGTATTGTTTTACACCTTTGTATGTATTCAATCTGGCAATGGTTTCTTGGCCGATATAACAACCTTTATTAAAGGAAATTGTCTGCCATAAACCAACTTCTAAGGGGTTATAATCATCCGTAAGTTCTGCATCTGGGGCTGGACGACCTTGTACTATTCGTAACATTTCCCATGGGCGATCGCTCACTTCTCCAGCACCATAACTGAGGATTTGATTCCACAATGTTTCTTTATTTGTGACTGTTAAAATTAAAGTATATCCCGGTGTAGCCAAGCCGCTACCAACCGCAACTATTACCCCATCTACTAAAATATGATTACCATCAGGTTGACCAATTAAATCACCAGCTCCCAATTTTTCGACAATACCATGGCTTTGGGGTCCAATAAGGCTAAAAGTCGCCGTTTCTGCGGTAATATCAGTTAATTTGACCTGATCTGCAAAGAAGATATAACGATCTAACCATTGCATCAGTAGTTGACGACGGTTAGGGGAAACTAAGAGCAAAACAGCATCATCTAATACATAACTAGTGACTAAATCAATCGTCCGGGCTGTAGATGTCACCATGACAGTATCACAGCCCTGACCGGGTTTGAGGACTTGAAAATTATTTGTGCTTTGATTGTGTAAAAAGCGTAATCTGTCATCGCCAGAAACACGGATACGACCCCAATGAGAGCGATCGCTTATGGCTACACCTTCTTTGATTAATTGGATAGGATTTGCATTTTGATTGTT
Organism: Anabaena sp. 54; assembly: GCA_900299285.1. Taxonomy (GTDB): domain Bacteria; phylum Cyanobacteriota; class Cyanobacteriia; order Cyanobacteriales; family Nostocaceae; genus Dolichospermum. The sequence continues at coordinate 3,096 of OMJF01000264.1, forward strand.
AATTGCAGATGTTAACATAATCTTTTCAGTCTAATTTGGTTGAAAAATGAATTTGTCTGACGCTGACCAAAAGTATCGCTTTTTTGCATCTAAAATTCTGTTTACATCCCAATATTACTTCATAGAAACAGAATCAACATCCACAGTTTCCCCACTAGGAGGCGCATTATTAACTGTATCACTGGTAGTATTTTTTACATTTACTTTTTTAGCTTTCCAACCATCAATTACTAATCCCGAAACTTCAGTAACGAATAAAGTTAAAAGTAAAACATCATCAATTTGACCAATAATAGGAATAAAATCTGGAGAAATATCCAAAGGACTGATTAAATAAGCCACAGTACCGATAATTACCCACCAACGGTATTTAGGATTCCGTAATGTATTGCGATACCATGTATAAAGGGATTGAATTGAGAAGTTCATACTCTTAACCTCCAGTGATTTTTTTTATTTTGACAAATAATCTTCTAAACTCCCGGTGGGAATAACCGTCATATTGTGTATAGAAGATGTTAATCCTTGGTAATCAATTAGAAAATTTTGTGAGTATTGCATTACTCTTGAAAATGAAAATGTTTTGATTGCTAGTGATGGAGTGAGGAAACTTAAACAGTGGATATCTCAGATTTGTTGAATAAGAGCGGAACCTCTATAGTTTTTGATTTATTCAAGAAGGGGGGTCCTTCTATGTGGCCTTTGCTGGTTTTATCAGTGCTGTCACTAAGTGTGATTTTTGAACGTTTTTGGTTCTGGTTACAAATTCTTACCCAGGAAACACAAATAGTTAATCGTGTTTTAGATGCTGCTGGTGAGAATTGGGAAATAGCCGAAGCAATTGCTGAAAAAGCAAGAAATCAGCCCATTGGTAGGTTTTTATATGCACCTTTACGCCTCAAGAAAAACGATCCAGAAACCTTTAGATTGGCGCTAGAATCAACCGCAGCAGACGAAATAGCAGGAATGCGAAGGGGGGAAAAACTTTTAGAAGCTGTCATTGCTCTCTCGCCCCTGCTAGGATTGTTGGGTACAGTCTTGGGTTTGATTCATTCCCTGAGTTCAATTCGTATTGGTGATTTAGGTACAGAATCTGCTGCTGGTGTCACCACTGGGATTGGGGAATCTTTGATTAGTACAGCCGCAGGATTAATAGTAGCAATTACTAGTTTGGTATTCTACCGCCTATTTCAAAGTTTTGTTGTTAACCAAGTCAAGGTTTTCAACAAAGCGGGAAATGAATTGGAATTACTCTACCGTCAGTACCCTCCTGATCCTAATAAAATGAATTTAGGGATAGTCTCAAATGAAAAATCCTTGACTGACAATTCTCTAATTGAGTCAGAGGAGACAATTGATCATTCCCCCTTGAACTCTTTAGTAGCAGAAGAAGATGAAAGTTAAACTAGATACCCCCGCTGAAGACGTTCAGATTCAAATTATCCCTTTAATTGATGTTGTTTTTTGTATTCTGACATTCTTTTTATTAGCAGCTTTACAATTTACTCGTCAACAAGCAATCAATGTTGATTTACCTAAAGCTAGTACAGGTACAAGTTCTGCTGCTAATTCCCAAACCAAAAATAACATTTTACCCGTGACAATTGATGCTGTGGGGATGACTTATATAGAAAAAGAACCTGTAAGTCGGGAGGAATTGGAATCGCGTTTAAAGCAATATATCCAAACAAATCCAGAGGGAATTTTAGTATTGAATGCGTCACGTACAGCAACTTATAATGATGTTGTTCAAACATTAGATTTGCTACGGAAGGTGGGAGGAAATCGGGTATCTTTGGGAATTATTCCCGGATCATCTCAACCAGTGACAAATTCACCTAGCTTCCCTGCTATTCCTGTTAACCCAGGAATTAACCCGTCGGAAAACTTCAATTCTTTACCACCCAATAACCCAAATCTATTTCCTGCTCCGGGAAAAGGAATAACTCCTGGTATTTCAATTCCCAGCAACACTTTACCCCAAGCACCTGTAAAACCAGAAAACAATAATTCTTCTCCTCAGAATTAATACCATTTCACCAAAAATTTTGGATGTTTATATCTCTCCATATTTTCCTCAATTATGAGTTTATGGGGAGATTTTTACTTACATCCCACCTTTCTTTCTAGTTCGTACTTTCCCAAACCGTAGCTAAGTTATCTGCTTTTTAAAAAGCCCGTGACGAGGATTGAACTCGTGACCTCACCCTTACCAAGGGTGTGCTCTACCACTGAGCCACACGGGCGAAACTAAAACAATTTATAAATTAAGAATTATAATGCTGTGTATTTTATCATTACACAGCGATTATAAGTCCTAACATCGGTAAGAGGTGGGCCGGGCTGGATTTGAACCAGCGTAGGCGTAAACCAACGGATTTACAGTCCGTCTCCATTAACCACTCGGACACCGACCCGTTTGTGTCCCACGCTTAACTATAATAGCAATAGTTTTTAAGTTTGGCAAGGGGTTAGAGAAAATATTTTTCAGAAAGCCTTAATCCCTTACCCCAAGCCAGTTTTACCAGTGGTTCACCAACAGACTACACCATTTTGACCTCCTAAAATTCAGCTTGGGGGGAAAATTCTAGGTGATAACGATATAATGCCACTGGTCGAGAACCTGCGGTAAAATAATCAGGATCTTGGGGGGAAAGGTAGACAGCGGTAACTTGGTCTGCTGTAATAGTTGGGGAAGAGGTGGAAAGTTTTTGATAGGCTGTGGTTGATTCTACGGTATTTAAATATGGACGAGAACTACCTTTAAATAATTGTTGAAAAACTTCGGAAGTGATAAATTTATGTTCTGATATTCTCTCTGTAGCGCGAGCCGTGACAAGAGAAATTAATTGGCGTTCACCCCTCAAAAATGTAATTTGACGATTAGGAGATTCAGGATCTACTTTTGATGATAATACAGTTTCATCTCCTAAATACGCTCTACTTAAATTTAAACTATTAAATTCTCTATCAGCTACTAATATTGGTGTTTGATTTTGGAAATAAGCAAGAATTTTTAAACCAGAATTAGTTGGTTTAACTTTCACAAATCTCACTAAAAAACTAATTGCTTGATTTAATTGACTGCGATTATTTTCAAAGCCTGGTGTGACTATATTCGGCGCTAACGGTGCTGCTAAATCTACTAATGTACTTGTTACTTTCCACTTACCAGCTATCCAGTCAGGGTACACTAAATCTCCCGTTGCTGGTTTGACTGATGTTAATTTTTCCCATTGGGGGAATTTGGCTAAATGTTCTGCTAATTCTCCCGCTTGTGCTTCGTTATTTCCTAACAATAAAAGCATTAAGCAACAACTAATAATTATTTTGATCAACATATTCAATAATTCCATATTAAACCTAGTATATCCCCGACTTATCAAATAAATCGGGGATCTGAAATAAACGAAAAATTACAAAATTTCTAGGGGTAAAGGTTGCCAAATTTCGCCATATTTTTCTTTTAAAATTTGCCAAGCTTCTACTTGTCCTGGTTCATATTCTCCGGGTTTACCCCACTGCAAAAATAGGCTTAATGCAGGTTCTGATTTTTCATCTAGAAACCGAATTGCATAAGTTGTAAAATTCCCTCGCTTGGCTTCACCTGTTTCAAATTTCACTTGGTTAATTTTGTCCATGTTTAAATGAAATTCAAAGCCTTCAGTGTGCATATTTGCATATTTACCTTTTGGTAAGGCTGCGTAAAATAGCTTTTCTATTTTCCCTCTCGCTTCTAAAACGGCCGCACTACTGGTGACAATTAACCGTAAAGTTCCTAAGCTTTCACAAGCTTCTAAAAATTCTTTCAATGTTGTTGTCATATTTGTTAATTTTTTAGTTGTTAGTGTTTAATTTCAAGATTTATGACCAATAAGGCCATACCAAAAGATAAATTATCTCATTTTGTGGGATGGGCTTCTAGCCCGTCTAGGTTCAAGGGCAGGCAAGATGCCTACCCCACAAGAATTAATTAAATATTTTATTATGTTTCGTATCTTTCATAAGCAGCAACAATGCGCTGTACTAAAGGATGACGCACTACATCTTGCTGAGAAAATTCACAAATAGCAATCCCTTCTACGTTTTTTAAAATTTGTAAAGCCACATCTAACCCCGATTTTTGATATGGTGGTAAATCAGTTTGTGTAATATCACCTGTAATCACCATTCGGGAGTTAAAACCTAAGCGCGTTAAAACCATTTTCATTTGCGCTGGGGTAGTGTTCTGAGCTTCATCAACAATTATAAAAGCATTATTTAAGGTTCTTCCGCGCATATATGCCAGTGGTGCAACTTCAATGATTTCCCGTTCGATTAAATTGGGGACTTTTTCCGGGTCTATAAACTCATTAATAGCATCATAAAGGGGACGCAGATAGGGATTAACCTTTTGCTGTAAATCTCCCGGTAAAAAGCCGAGTTTTTCCCCTGCTTCCACTGCGGGACGAGTTAAAATTAACCGTTCAAATTGATTACTAAGTAGGGCTTGAACTGCGACAACTACAGCCAGATAGGTTTTTCCTGTTCCCGCAGGACCAATACAAAAAGTTAAATCGCGTCTGCGAAGCGAGTCTATATATTGGCGCTGGTGAAAAGTTTTAGCGCGAATTTCTAACCCTCGGCGAGTTTTGGCCAGGATATCACGCTGTAAGTCCTGTAATTGGTCTTCTGTATTGGTATCGAGGGCTTGACGGGCGGTGAGAATATCAGCACTAGAGATATTATTACCTTTACTCCATAAATTTTCCAGCGATCGCACCAATTTCTTAACTAATTCTACCTGTTTCGGTGTCCCTGAAATTAATAATTCTTGTCCCCGCAGAACTAAATTAGCTCCTGTTTGTTGAGATAAAAACTTGATATTAGCCTCACTATATCCTGCTAAAGCGATCGCACTGGACATATTAGGCAGTTGGATCAACTCATCTGCCATATTATTGTTGAATTGGGTGAAAGGTTGTTTTTAACAAAATTAATATTTTCCTATTCCATGTAAATTGAGAATTGTATCATGTGCCCCCGTGCCTACCCCGCGCCCCCGTGCCTACCCCAGTAGGGGCAACCACGGGGGGATTGCCCCTACGTAATTAATCGGTTGAGGGATTTTTAAAATGTTCAATTAATTTTGTTCAGGTACTTAACTTGCCGTTAATTACAGCACTTTGCGCGACTAACTGGTACAGTAGCAGCAGTGAGAAAAATAGTTTTGGAGTTGTTGGCTGGAGCATAAGAGGACTCCTAGTGACAACA
>OMJF01000265.1 GCA_900299285.1 Anabaena sp. 54
AAGTTTGGTTGCTTCTGCGAAAACTGTTAATGATTTAGAACCTTTACCTAATGTTGATTTTAACATTATGGCGGGTAATTCTTTAATTGGTTTAATTCGCGTTGATGAAAGTCGTTTTGATATGGTGGGAATTTCTAAACAAGGTAATCTTTTACAACAGTTAAATTCTCAAAATTATCAAGCAATTTTAAAAGAGAAAAATGCAAGTATTAGGAAGTATAAGGAACACGCTTTTATTATAGGAGAAGTTGAAGGAACTGATCAAGAAGATCGTTTAGAAAGATTAAAACGTAATATTAATGATGTTAACCGGGAATCTCTGGTTAAGTTAAATCAATTGTTGTTAGATGAGTTTGGGAATTTAAAAATTAAATATGAGGAAGTGCAGTTAAAGGGTAAACCAACTAAGCGGGTTTTAAATATTGCTGATATGGAGGTTTTAAAACCTTTTCATTGGGGTTATCATTTTGACCAAATTATTGCTAGGGGTGGTTTTGATATTATTTTGGGTAATCCTCCTTGGGAGATTTTTAAACCACAAGCTAAGGAGTTTTTTGCAGAATTTAGCGATATTGTCACTAAGAATAAGATGGATATTAAGACTTTTGAGAAGGAACAAAAGCAGTTATTAGAAAATCCTGAAGTTGCTAATGCTTGGTTACAATATCAAAGTCAATATCCCCATGTCAGTTTATATTATCGCAGTGCGGAACAATATAAAAATCAGATTTCTGTGGTTAATGGGAAGAAACAGGGAACTGATATTAATTTATATAAGTTGTTTGTGGAACAATGTGTTAATTTACTTTCTGAAAATGGTGAATGTGGTTTGGTTATTCCTAGCGGTATTTATACTGATTTGGGTACTAAGCAATTACGGGAAATGTTGTTTTCACAAACTAAGATAACTGGTTTGTTTTGTTTTGAGAATAAAAAGGCTATTTTTGAAGGGGTACATAAAAGTTTTAAGTTTGTGGTTTTGACATTTTCCATGAATAATGTAGAGACGTTTCATGAAACGTCTCTACAAAAAACAGGTACAACATCTTTTCCGGCTAGGTTTATGCGTCATGATGTGGGAGAATTAAATAGTTTTCCTGGTGATGATTGTATTAATATTGCTGTGGATTTAATTAAACGGTTATCTCCTGATTCTATTTCGGTTATGGAGTTTAAATCTGATTTAGATATTTTCATTGCTGAAAAAATGAGTCGTTTTCCTTTGCTGGGGGAGGAAATTAAGGATACTTGGAATTTAAAGTTAACTCGTGAATTTGATATGACTAATGATAGTCATTTGTTTAAAACTGAACCAGGAAAGGGAAGATTACCTTTATATGAGGGGAAAATGATTCATCAATTTAATCATAAGTTTGCTGAACCTCGATACTGGGTAGAGGAGGAGGAAGGAAGAAAAGCGGTATTAGGTAAAAATGGTGTTGATAAGGGGCAAGTTTTAGATTATCAGTGTTATCGTGCAGGATTTCGGAAAACTGCACGAAACACAGATATGAGAACATTAATTGCAACAATTATTCCTCCAAATTTCCATGCAGAAAATTTTCAATCCATTTTACTTTGTTCTTCTGCAATTTCTCATCCTCCTAATTATCAAGAATGTTTATATTTAGTAGCTATTTGGAATAGTTTTTCAGTTGACTATTCTATCCGTAACAGAGTTTCATCTGCTCTCAATTTTTTCTATATGTATCAAACCTGTGTTCCCAGATTAACAGAAAAAGACGAATATTTTAACGAAATAGTAGAACGTGCGGCCAAACTAATCTGTACTACAGCAGAGTATGATGAATTAGCGAGAGAAGTAGGTTTAGGAAGTCATAAAAACGGAATTACAGAAGAGAGAGAAAGGGGAAAAATCCGCGCAGAATTAGATGGAATAATTGCCCATTTATATGGTTTAACAGAAGCAGAATTTAGTCATATATTGAGTACATTTCCCATTGTTGCGGAGGAGGTAAAAACAGCGGCCTTAAATGCTTATCGGGAAATGGTGAAATAGCGTCAAATTAGAGGATATTTTAAAAGTGGTATCCCGTATTTTTATCACATTTTTACCCCCAAGAATGAAAACGCCCTGCTTTAAACCCAATGGACAAAAGTAAATAAAGAGAAAATAATTTAGGTAAAGGTTGGGGAATTTCTAAGTCAGATTTCCAAAAAACCGCCAGCATTCCCAGAAAGAAGAACAAAACCGGCGGATTAAGAATGTTAAATAGGATTAAACTAAGCTGTTGGACATTTAACTTGCATATTGCTTACAACTAAAACTCTTGTGGAACAGACATCCTGCCTGTTTTAATGATGCAAATTAAAGGTTTCTCAGCCTACTATCCATTTTATTTCACTTTTGCTAACAATTACAAAACCTGATCAACTTTTATTAAGTTACCTGATAAATATTAAGAAAATCATGAGAAACAATTAAGAATTTTCTTAAAATTAAGATCTATATTTTTAAAATGGCAATTCTACTGTAAAAGTTGTGATTTGATTAGGCTGAGTTGTGACATGAGTTTAACTAAGTAGTTATCAGCACCTTGATCCAATCCTTGTACCCGGTATTCTATAGTATCCCGTGCTGTCAGTAATAAAACTGGAGTTTTAATTTTTTGACTGCGAAATTCTCCTAATAGCTTTAACCCATTAATCTTGGGGAGCATGATATCCAGGATAATGATATCATATTCAGCACAGGACGCATATTGCTTACCTTGTTCACCATCGTGAGCAACATCTACAGCGTAACTCATTTCCTTGAGTCCTTGGCTGATAAATTGGGCGATTCCTGGTTCATCTTCAACTAACAAAATTCGCATATTTGTAGTCTACATTTGATACAATAAACAATAGATTATCCAATCTTATAGGATTTTGAACCAGCCTATTTTCTGATACAATCAAAAATTCGACTCCTTTAATATAAATTGATCTATGAGCAAGGGTACTTTATTTGACAAAGTTTGGGACTTACATACTGTTGGTACACTACCGTCAGGATTAACACAACTATTTATTGGACTACATCTTATTCATGAAGTTACCAGTCCCCAAGCCTTTTCCATGCTGAAAGGAAGGGATTTAAAAGTATTATTTCCGCAGCGAACCATAGCCACAGTAGATCATATTGTTCCCACCGAAAACCAAGCCCGTCCCTTCGGGGATAATATGGCCGAGGAAATGATCCAAGCATTAGAAAAGAATTGTCAAGAACATGACATCACATTTTACAATATTGGTTCAGGGAATCAAGGTATAGTTCATGTCATTGCGCCCGAATTGGGACTAACTCAACCGGGTATGACCATCGCTTGTGGTGATAGTCACACATCAAGTCATGGTGCATTTGGAGCGATCGCCTTTGGTATCGGTACAAGCCAAGTTAGAGACGTTTTAGCCTCCCAAACCCTATCATTATCAAAATTAAAAGTCCGCAAAATCGAAGTTAACGGTAACTTAAAACCCGGAGTTTACGCCAAAGACGTAATATTACATATTATCCGTACACTAGGGGTAAAAGGTGGTGTAGGTTACGCTTACGAATTTGCGGGTACAACCTTTGCCCAAATGAACATGGAAGAAAGGATGACTGTTTGTAACATGGCCATCGAAGGTGGAGCGCGATGCGGATACGTCAATCCCGATGAAATTACTTATGATTATTTAAAAAATAGAGACTTTGCCCCTAAAGGTGCAGACTGGGAAAAAGCCCTAAATTGGTGGCAATCCCTGAGTAGTAATCCTGATGCTGCCTATGACGATATCGTAGTATTTAATGCGGAAGCTATCGCCCCCACAGTCACATGGGGAATTACACCGGGTCAGGGAATTGGCGTAGATGAAAAAATTCCCACAGCCGCAGAACTACTAGAAGAAGATCGCTTAATAGCCGAAGAAGCATATTCTTACATGGACCTATATCCCGGACAACCCATCCAAGGAACAAAAATAGATGTTTGCTTCATAGGTAGCTGTACCAACGGACGTATAAGCGACCTAAGAGAAGCTGCCAAAATCGCCCAAGGTCGGCAAGTTGCAGCGGGAGTCAAAGCCTTTGTTGTCCCCGGTTCAGAACGAGTCAAAAAAGAAGCCGAAGCCGAAGGACTAGATAAGATCTTTGTTAAAGCCGGTTTTGAATGGAGAGAACCAGGGTGTTCCATGTGTTTAGCTATGAACCCCGACAAACTCCAAGGAAGACAAATCAGTGCCTCCTCCTCCAACCGCAACTTCAAAGGTAGACAAGGATCATCCTCCGGTCGTACCCTACTCATGAGTCCCGCCATGGTAGCCACCGCCGCCATAAAAGGGGAAATTGCCGACGTACGGGCTTTATTATAAAATAAAAATCTTGTGGGGTGGGCATCCTGCCTGCCCAAACCAGAATTGAGTCCCCCAAAAAAATCTCTCTCAAACTCTGAAAAATCTTGTGGGGTGGGCATC
>OMJF01000266.1 GCA_900299285.1 Anabaena sp. 54
TACAAGTTAGATATATTTGCGTATGAAAGTCCAGTAGCTTTTGTGGAATTTCAAATTATGGAAAGTGAACAACGCAACAGTATTACCGCAGAACTCAAGACCCTAGAGAATAAGTTACAAGCTAAAAAAAGTAACCCTGAAGCGATCTCTATTGCGAAAGCTAACTACTTTGCTAAGTTGGGTTTGTGGTCAGATGTGTTACAGCAAGCCTACTCAGTACAAAAACCCTCTCCTGAGTTAGATAGGATACTCAACGAAATTCCTAAGCAGTTATGTAAAGATTAAAAAGCGACTGGAAGTCACGGCTACACAGGCAAAACCCACCTGCGTGGGTTTGAAACCCTTGATTTCACCTTAGTCCGCGTAGGCGGACTTGGTTTGTATAGCCGCGATTTCTAATCGCCAGGACTTGGTGCAAGATATGAGTAATACTCAGATCCCCGACTTTTCCAAAAAATCGGGGATTTATTTTTTTTACCTCACCATTTTTGCATAAGCTCCAAAACCACAGAAATATATATAGTTGTGAACCAACAGTCAACTTAGTGGGGATGTAAACAAGGAGCGATCGCAATACAGATATAGAACTGTTTTTCAGCTTGACAGTATAAGTAATTTGACTTGTGTTGTGGCGATCATTTGATGTATCTCATTTTGGGAAGAAAGAGCGATCGCTTCCGAAAAAGAAGAAAAAGAATATGAACCCCTTAATCTGTCTATGAGAAAACCTAATTTCTGGAGATGTCTAATATGAATGATAGTGTCTTCTTTTTGTACATATCCAATTTCCTATTGATTGGTGGATTACCAATTATCTTCTTTAAGCAAGGGCAAAAAAATATTCGGTGGTTACTTACAGCTTTACCTTTTTTTGTTTCTGCTTTGCTTTTGATTGCGGGTTATGTTGGGTTGGTTTCATCTTTCCAATACCAAAGTTATTGGCAGATGCAGACAGATATTATAGCTACTGCATTAGGAATTAGTTCAAATTCTCTTATATCCTATACAATAGGTACTCACAGAGTACCTCTACATTTATGGCATCAGGATAATGATCAATCAGATCATATTGTAACTTACGGACCATACGAAAAAATACGTCATCCTTTTTACACTTCTTTTATCCTATCTTTAATTGGGACATTCGTCTTTTTTCCTCATATTATTAGCTTGCTGATGTTAGTTTATGGAATAGTAGGACTAACATTAACAGCACACAGAGAAGAGGGAAACTTACAAAAACAAGACACACATTATCGAAAATACATGAAAAAGACAGGGAGATTCATACCAAAATACTTTACCTCTAAATCTAAATCAGATATAAACAACATCACTAGTGATGAGATAAGCAACCCATGAAAGACATTAGGGCTATATATGGGCGCTATTAGCAAAAGAAGTCTATGGACCACAAGCACCTCTAAGCCATGAACGTGAGCCACTTACCTATGAAACTGGATATAATCCCGCCTACAGTGAAAATGTCGGTAATGCTGCGGTAGGCCGAGGCTGGCACAAGGTATCGAACTTAGAACTGGAAATCCCAGCTTCGGATGTCGGTTTGTCACTAAATGGATTGCACTATTCCTTTGTCAATGGATTCTATCAGGCTTACAATGACAATGATGTGATTAAATCCACCAACTCCCCCGACATCCCCGAAGCCAACGCTCTGATTCTCAGGGGTATTGTTGGGGGAAAGACTACCCTTGCTGTTGTCTTTCGTGGTACTGATCAGTTAGCTGATGTTACTGACTATGAAGACTTTGTTACTCAGCATTACGCGAAGTTCGCACCGCTAACTAATGCTCTCAAGGAATATGCGACAAAGGGCGGTTTTGAGCAGGTTCTGCTTGATGGACACAGCTTAGGTGCTGCAATGGCGCAAATCTTCGCTAATGACCTCTCTAGCAACTTTCCCGAGCAACAGATCCAGTTATTTACCTTCGGATTGCCGGGTGCTGAAAAACTTGCACCTGGAGGGGTCAATCAGATTAATTTTGTAAATACTCATGACATTGTTCCCCAATCGGGATTACTCAGTCAAAATCCTGATTCGACGATTGCTGCGGCAAATATCTTATCTATTAATTCATTTTTGGCAGGAAACATCTTGCAGCTATTGTTTTTTCAAGCACTAGCCTCGGTAGCCTCAAAAACAAAGCCAAAATTTTCGTCAGGGGCTACGGTTCTTCTCAATACGAGTATTGGGGCTTTTCCTTCCTTAAGTGAACATGATCTGGGGGGGGACAAGGGCGGTGAAATCAATCCTGAATTTCCGCACATTAACAAGGCCTTTAACCCTGGTTATATCAATGAAGTCCGAAAGTTGTCAGACTATGCGGCGGACATAGAAAGTCCATTTTACTACACACAATTTGCCAAAGCTATCAGAGATGGTGTTGCTTACAATGGCGCTGTACCGCTTATTAATATCGGTGATGGCAGCTATGACATCCAAGATACAAATAAAAAAGACAGTGTATTCAGCACCTATGACGGTGACGGATTCGTCTTGGGTAATCAGGGTGTCAGTAATTCCATTGGGTTTAAACCTTCAAAACAACCGGCTACACTTTGGAATACATTCAATAGTCCTACTCGCATTATTGATGGTGGCAGTATTGGGGATAATATTAGCAATGAATTAAATCTCAACCCTGCTTTTGAATGGGTTCTGCCCACTGTAAATGACTTAAAAACGGATAGTAATGGACTAAAATACTACTCACTGACGGGGATTAATCAAAGCGGGAAAGTCGAAACTGCCAATCTCTATCGGATCAATGTGATCAATGATGTTGGATTATTCCAGCGAACTCTTGATCCAAGCACTTTAGTAACCCATCTAAATGGTAAAGCAACAACAATACAACAAGCAGCGTCAGGTCAATCAAGTTTGGTGGTAGATGGACTCTCAGAGGTTGCCTATGCAGGAACGGGTATAACTAGTGTTACTAGCAATATTGACCATGCTAAGATTGCATTCGGTTCCGATACAACCAATATCACGACAAGTGGTGTATCAACTCTTATTGTCTCTGATGGTGTGTCCACTAGCAAATCCGTAACTATAGATACTGGACTAGCTCCTGCATTTATTTACGGCGGTCGTCGTCCCACTACCTTCATTGGACATTTTGCTGGAGCCGATTTCACTGGTGGAATTGACTCTTCACTTAATACTATTAGTTATGGTGGACAAACACAAGACCTGTTAATCGATCTGACACAGGGAACTGCAACAAATGGATTGACATACGATTCATTTAGCAATGTTTCCTCAGTAATCGCTGGGCAAGGAAATAATTACATTGTTGCTAACAGTGCGGCGAACAAATTTGGTGGGTACAATGTTGCTAAAATTGCTGCTACTGTTGCGAAAACTGCCAAAAATGACATAATTGTGGGTTCAGATAACCTAGATACAATTGACTTATCAACATTTACATCCTCTAGTGTTTCAAAAATACAGACTGATAATAATTTAGTGTTAGGACTAAACCCTAACCGTTCAATTACAGTCCAAGATTACTACGCATCAAATAATCGCGTAAACATTTTATTTTCTGATGCTGTGGAAAACTTTAATAATACGCCGATTCTAGGACCAACAATCAAACTTTCAAAAATTTCTGGTGATATCTTTAACATCTCTAATAGTATTGCTAAATCCAAACTTCAAGTCACTCTGACAGAAAGAAATTCTAATTTAGTTAATGAACTGGGAGTATTCACTGTTGATGATGCTCAAGGTAACATCAACGGTATTGCACCAGGAGCAGCAGGTTATACCCAAGCGGCTTTAGATCGATCTAAGGTAATTTTCTCTATTATTACTAATCTTCCTAACGGGTTTAATACCGATAATTTAACGCGTTTATTAGAATTTAATTCCGGTAATAACCTAAGATTCTTCTTGATTAAAGACGCTACAATTGATAGCATCCAAAATGGAATTACCCCAACCACAAACATACTTTTCTCTGACCTCTCCTACCAAAAAATTACAGATTTAGGTGCTGATGGTTTCTCCTTGGCTTGGAAAGATGGATCTAATAATAATACTGATTTCAAAGATTTGGTAGTCAACATTAAATCTACAAATGACCCATTACCATTGGGTACAAATCTGCAAGGAAAACAA
>OMJF01000267.1 GCA_900299285.1 Anabaena sp. 54
ATCTTTTTTTAGTGATAGTTCCTACCAAATTTTACCAATATACAGCAGATTTCGTTTTTATAAGGTACAAATCATAATCATGAAACTCTTGTGGGGTGGTCATCTTGCCTACCCAAATTGTACCTCATTACACCGGAAAATGCTGTATTTTCTGAATTATTCAGTTATTGCTTTTCCCAATTATCTTTTGGCATTACTATTAACAAAAAAATTTGATCATAACATAAAATGAATTCTGAAAGAGGTCTAATTAAATGAACTAATTTGTAGTTGGATAAAATCAAAAGCCAATAAGTTCTTTTTTCCTAAGTATTTTGTTATTCCTGTTAATTTCAATAAAATCGCTCCCAATTGTATTTGATTAGCAATTTCTCCTGTGTCTAAAGCTGCTTCTTTGGTAGTATTAAATCAGAGCAGAATTTTTATAAATTTCGGCATATACCAGCCTTTACCTAAAATAATTCCCCCGCGTTTTCTGACTTTTTTAGTACCAGTAGCAAAACAAAGTCGCCATTTACCGTTGAGAGACTCAAAGGGATAATTTAATTTTTGCACCTTGGCTGTTTTTTCTGCTTCTAGCAGCGCATTTACGACTATTTCAGCCGGGGGAACTTGATTTCCTTCTTGATAAGCAGCAGCACGGGATAAGGTATTCATGAAATCAGAGGTGGAGTTAGATATTAAATTAGCTGTCATACAAGTATTGTTGATGTAAGTATTGCTATATTTTTTCATAAAGTAAGTAAATTGTAACGTTGATTAAATTATCTTTTTGATCAAATGACAATGAGTGTATGATTTGATCTCAAATTTTAGTAGGGAATAGTTTAATAAATCACATACAGGCTGAATGAGATGAAATAATGGATACTAAAAAACTCCCGAATTAATATAAGTCAGGAGAGAGGAATTTCCCAGAGATAAATCTACACCAAGTTAAGTTAAATGATGTTGATTTCAGGGTAATAAGGTGAATAAATTTATTTCCCAGGTGCGAAATTGAATCATTATATTGAATCATTATTAAGTCATTATTAAGTCATTTTTATATACTTTAAATTCTTTGCTCTTTTCTGTGGGTAAGATATAAAAATTTAGGTTGATTTATTTAACAATTTGCATAAATAGTAGATGATATTTTTAAAAAAAAGTAAAATGTCCGCAAAAGCGGACACTTTTAGGGCTTCTGTCACTTTTATTGGCTACAATCATGTCTGGAACATGATGTTTTTATTGTTGATGATCAGAATCAAAAAATCAAGTCTTTTTCAGATATCAATTAGACATAATTAAGTGAATTATATCTTGCAAATTATAGCATTTCCCTTCTGCTGTCAAGTAGAGAAGTAGGGAAGTTTACCGCAGATAAAGGTAGATAAATTTGTATTTTCGTGGAGACTGTTCCCTGTTATATAAAAAAACATTATTCCTCAAAGTTATAGCGGCGTGAAGTATAAACCCAAACATTATTATCCTGTTGAATTTGTTGAGTATGGGAAGAACCAATAATAATTACAGTTCCCATATCTGCTAATGTTGGTTCTAACTCTTCTAGGGTAATAACTTTAACCTCTTCTCCCTTTCTCCCCAGATTTCTTCCTAACACTACTGGTGTATGAGGTTTTCTGTGTGCTAATAAAATCTTTTTCGCGGCCTCTAGTTGCCAAATACGTTTTTTTGATACAGGGTTATAGAAGGCAATCACAAAATCACTTACCGCCGCAGTGGTGATTCTTTGGGCGATAATTTCCCAAGGCTTTAAAATATCAGACAGGGAAATTACGCAGAAATCATGTCCTAAAGGCGCACCAATACGGGCGGCTGCGGCTTGCATAGCAGAAATACCAGGGGCGACTTGAATATCAATTGTGCGCCATTCTGGTTTATTATATTGGTCTAAAACCTCAAAAACCGCCGCCGCCATTGCGTAAATACCAGGGTCTCCAGAAGAGACAACTGCTACATATTTTCCCTGGGCGGCTAGGTCTAGCGCCTGATAAGCCCTTTCTGCTTCTACTCGATTATCTGATTCATGGACGCGTTTATGAACAGCTAGGGACGCAATTAAATTAATATAAGTTTTATAACCTACTAAATCCGTGGCTGAATGCAAAATTTCTCTTACTTGTGGTGACATCCATTGAAATCCACCAGGACCAGTACCAATAATAGCTAATTTTCCCTGGGCTTGTCCTGTTGTGGCGGTGTTGATAATTTGACTGGCAATGGCGACAGCAATGGAAGAAGATGGAGATGATATAATTCGACCATCTGTACCTGTGGCGGCTAAGGCCAGGTCTGAAACGGAGGAGAGTTGGTTTTCTGGAAAAAACCGGACAGTAACGTTTAAAGCCTTAGCTATAAGGTGGAGTTGGGAATTATTAGCCAGGTGAAGAGGTGCAAATATGCCTGCGACGGCCACAGATGCTAAATTAGATTTGGTGAGTATTTGCTGAATTTGAGTAATTGTGTCTGGTTCTGGGTTGGTGAGAGCGATCGCTATGGTCGCAGGATGATAAACTAAACAATCAGAGTCATAATTACCCAAATATTCGGTAATTTTAATCTTTAACTCGCCGTTTTCATCAATAGGTAAATTACTCTTTTTCAACCAAGGCGCTGTTCCCACTAACTTGACTTTTTTCCCAGATAATAGGTCAGCAATAAATTTTTTCCCCTGTTCTGGGTTAGCTAAATAATATCCCACAGGGGGAGACAACAAAGCGGTATGAAACCGGATATCTCCTGTGGTGGTAATTGCTGGTTTAATACTCAGCACTTCCCCAATTTGACGCGCCAAATCATTTACGCCACTAAGTCCACCTAAAAGCGGTACTACAGCACTCCCATCTTCTGCGACAGCTAAAAGAGGCGGTTCTTGTCCTTTATCATTTAAAATGGGTGAAATTGTTCTAATGAGAATCCCAGCCGCACAAATACCAATTATTGGCGTACCAGCAGCGAACAATTCCCGCACAGTTTCGCCAAAGTTGGTAAAACTAATATCAATATCCTGAGTACGACTAACTAAACCGTATAATTTCGCGTTTGGAAAGATATTAGTAATTTTCCGCCCCACGATAACGCTATTTTGACTTAAAACTACAACCGCAGGGACTACTCTTGTATTCATGTATTTGACGATACTAGGCTGATAAAAATGGGGAATTAACCGCAGGGCAGGAAATAGTATAATCACCAGTGATTAAGAATTATCAATTCCCAATTTCCTACAATTTATTTTTGGTAGGGATGATAATCATGGAAAAATAGGGTACTTCCAAGGGGTTAACTTCATCTAAAGGTAATATGCGTTGTTGCGTACTTGTAGCGCGTTCAATGTATCTAGCCCGTGAAGCTAGTCCTAGTTCGTGGAGAAGATTCCTAATTTTAGGAAAATGACGACCAAGTTTCATAATAGCCGCCGCGTCAGTGTTTAGAAGTTGGCTAGTTAGTATTTCTATTGGTAATGGCGCAGGTAAAACGGTAAGAACATCATTATAATAAGTAAATGGTAAACCTAAAGCCACAGGACAAGCCATAAGCGAGGAAACTCCGGGAACAACTTCTGTTTTGTATTTATCAGCTAATCGAGTAAATAAATACATAAATGAACCGTAGAAAAACGGATCTCCTTCACACAGAACTACCACGTCTCGACCAGCGGCTAAATGGTCAGCAATAGGTTGAATTTCTCGGTCATAGATAGATTTAGCATTTTCTGGTTCTAAGGCGCGAGGAAGATGAAACAATACCTCAATCTGACTATTATCTAGGTAGGGGGAAACAATCTTTCTGGCGATACTTTCTTTATCTACCGCTGACTGATAAGCGACAACGGGGACAGAACGGAGGATACGTAAGGCTTTTAAGGTAATGAGTTCTGGGTCTCCAGGTCCGACACCAATTCCATAAAGACGACCTCCAGGGTTAGTCATTACTCTTCCTCGCTTGCTAAAGCGTTAACAGCGGCCGCAGCGATCGCACTTCCGCCCCGTCTTCCATGTAAAGTCAGAAAAGGTACATTGCGGCTATCTGCGGACAATGCGGCTTTTGACTCAACCGCACCCACAAAACCCACGGGAAAGCCCAATATTAAGGCCGGTTTAGGAACTCCCTCGTCTAACATTTCCAATAGTCTAAATAGTGCTGTGGGTGCATTTCCAATTACCACTATTGCCTCTTCTATATGAAAGCGCCATAATTCTAAGGCAGATGCTGATCTTGTATTTTTTAGTCTTTTAGCCAGTTGTGGTACTTCTGGATCATTCAGGGTACAGATTACCCTATTATTTTTGGGTAGTCTTTTTCTTGTTATCCCTTCGGCTACCATGTGAGAATCGCACAAAATCGGCGCTCCGTCAATTAAGGCTTTTCTCCCGGTTTCTACCGCTGTAGAAGAATATCCTAAGTCCTTGACAATATCCGTCATTCCACAGGCATGAATCAAACGAACAGCAATTTTAGCTACATCATCTGGCAAGACATTGAGATTGGACTCTGAGCGAATAATTTCAAAGGATTTAGTGTATATTTCGTTAGCATCACGGATGTAATCAAACATGGTATTTTAATGTTGTAACTGTTGAATTTGGACTGGATTTACTAAATAATTGGTTTAATTGGTGTTTTTGACGGTCAATAAACTGCCTGAAGGATTCCTGGAAATTTAGACGTTGTTTGTGATACACTTCCAATATTTGCTCGATGATCATGGGAACTTTAGCCAAAGTCACATATTCATAAAGCAAATGACCAAGAACATAAATTTGATAACCTGGAAAACTTTCCCCGGCAACACCAAGTAAAGTAATATCAGCTTGGGTATGTTGAGCGCAAGATTTACCGCACCCACTAAAATGGATATTAACTGAACAATCTAGAATCATAAGATCTTCTAGGTATTTTGCCAAGTGTAAAGCATCTTCTTTTGTTTCTGTGGCCGCAGCAGTACAACCTCGTTTCCCAGAACAAGCTACTAAAAAACTTTTGATGTCCGTTGGTGAACAGTTTAAACCCAAGTTGGCAATTTCTTCCTCAACTTTGATAATTTGATTTTGGGGAATATTGCTTAATATTAGGTTTTGCCAAGGTGTTAACCTGATATTATCATCACCGTATCTTTTTGCAATATGAGCTAAACCTCTAATTTGATAGGTGTCTAGTCTTCCTAAAGGTAAAACAATACCAATATAATATAACCCGCTTTGTCTTTGGCTATGAATGCCTATGAGATTTTTCTCTCGCAGAGACGCAGAAGCGCAGAGAGAAGTTTTTTCAAAACTAAATATACTTGGGTCTAATTTTTCTTTGACTTGTTGCAGATATTTTTCGATGGTGATGTGATTGATGATTTCTCGTAAACGTGGTTTACAATGGGTTTTAATGCCTATGTGTTTGAGGTAAGTTTCTGCTAATGCTGCTAAAACTGCTATTGTCTCTAGTGGTTTAAGTAAGATTCCTGTGTCTTTGGCTGGTTCTCCTTTTTCTCCATAACTGAGATATAATCGCCAATGGATATTGCTGTTAATTAATTCTGCTGCTAAGATGATATCGTTGGGGCGGTCTTTTACGGAAATTTTGCCTCCACCATCAAAACACACACTAAATTTCGCCGATAATTGGGAGAGATGAGAATGTGCTGTAATATATTTTTCCCAAGCTTTAACTAGGGGACGAGTATCTATTAATTCTTGAGTATCAATACCCGCTGTAGGACTGGTCATAATATTGCGGATATGGTCTACACTAGCATTAGTAGAAGCTAAACCTAGCGCTTGTAATTTTGCCAGAACTTGATTATTTATCCCTTGTTTAATTTCTCTAATTTGGATATTAGCGCGGTTAGTAATATCAATATAGCCCCCACCATAATGATCAGAAATATCCGCTATAGCCTCAAATTGTTGAGAATTGATCATTCCCCCTGGTATTCTCAGACGACAGAGAAAACCATCTTGGGCTAATGTATTGTAAAATAACCCTGGACAAGCAGTCAATGGAAATTGCAAAATCGTGACTCCTTCTCTGTGTGACGCAGAGACAGAAATTGAGTAGATACCCTAGAATTGGCATTCTGACTTAACCCAACTTTGGACTTGAGATCTTTAGTCAAATCCAAAATTGCTTCACAGCTGCGGCACAGTCCCGGAATTACACCGAAGTTTCCCAACCCTAAGTTTTAGCATTGTACCACAAGATAGTATTTTATGGTATTGTCAATGAATTGTGTTTCGCGCCAAGTCGCAAAGGAGCAGAGACGCAAAGGTAAGAGTTTAAACCCACATTTCGTAAATTCTTGATATCTTTGGTTTTATTGATTAATTTTATTAATACCTTGTCCATTTCAAAACCTGCTTTACCAAGTGCTGTGATGACTTCCTTTCCTGTTAAACTTGGTAATTTGCTCATACTTCAATTGCAATTCTTTGAACACCTACAAATTCCAGAGATTCTATTTGATTTTCATCTACTTCTAAACACAGTTCTATTGCTTCTCGAATACGTTGCATTAGTTCATCTAAAGATTTTGCTTGGGTGTGACAACCGGGGATACTGGGTACAGATGCGACTTAACCATCAGCATCTCGTTCAATAATTACATTAAATTCTCTACTCATACTCATTTCAAAAAAAATGCAACGGATAGAATTTGAAAATCTTAATAAATACGCGAAATATTCAGTAATTTAACTAAATATTGGCAGATTGTTGTATATTTTATATGATATGCTTTATTAAATAAAAGGTTTTAATTTATTTATTAAAGACAAACCCCCTAAAAAGATCAAATTTAGAAGGCTGTCTTTAAAAACTAATTAATTTCTTTACGCCAGGGTCGTAACTCGGTCAAACTAGACATAGGACGTTCTGGAGTCCACACTATCAAAGATAACAAAAATTATAATATTTGTCAATGCCTGAATCTAAACTAACAGAGGATGACCTAAAAGATATTGTACTGGCTTTTTCGGAAGCTCGCATGAAGCTATATCTTAATGCTACCAATAACAATTATTGCGATGCAATCAGAATATATGAAATCAATACCAAACTTTGTGAGGCACTGTATCCCAGTTTACATACCTTAGAAATTAGCCTTCGTAACCAAATGAACACTGTATTATCAGTCAAATATGATAATGATTGGTTTACTAACGGAAAGATTCAGTTAGAAAAATATGAACAAGAGACAATTAATACTGCTTTTAAGAAGTGCAATAATAATTTCAATAACTTAGTTCCTGAACTGAATTTTGGATTTTGGAAAAGCTTAATCAACAAGGGATTTTATCAAAATACAATATGGAATCCTTGTAGCAAACAAATATTTAAATATACTAAAAAATCTGAGAGAAATATAAATAGTATAAAATTGAAAATAAAAAATATACATAACTTACGTAACTGTACTTTCCATCATGAGCCTATTTGGAATTACCTAAACATTGACATTGTACATAGTGACATTCATTTTTTAATTAATTGAATTAATCCAAAAATTAGCAATTGGTTAAGAGAATATGATCGTTTTGGAGAAATATATGAAATTACATCAAACCAGCTTGATTTCATAAAAGTTTATCCAAATAAGAAGTTTTCATAAGATAGTTTTAGTGTGAACATAAAATATGCAAAAATGGTTATCAATTATCGGTATCGGTGAAGATGGTTTAGCAGGGTTAAGTCCCATAGCTGTTTCTTGCTTAGACAAAGCTAAAATTATCTTTGGTGGGGAACGTCATCTTTTCATGTTACCCCCTGACGACCACCGGGAAAAAATTTCCTGGAAATCACCTTTTCAAATTTCCATAAGCGACATTATCAGTCGTCGTGGCCAAGCAGTTTGCATTTTAGCTAGTGGCGACCCTTTATGTTATGGTGTGGGTGGAACTATTCTCAAAGATATTCCTATTTCCGAAGTGACAATTATTCCTGCACCTTCGGCTTTTAGTCTGGCTTGTTCTCGACTAGGTTGGTCTTTAACGGAGGTGGAAACTTTAAGTTTATGTGGTCGTCCGGTTTCTCTAGTCCAATCTTATATTTATCCTGGAGCAAAATTATTAATTTTGAGCGAGGGAAAACATACTCCGGCTAATGTGGCGGAAATTTTGACAAGTCGCGGTTATGGTAATAGTCAAATTACCGTTTTAGAAAAAATGGGCAATATTAACGAGAATATTATAACAGATATCGTTACTAATTGGCAAGCAAAAAATATCGCGGCTTTAAATACTATGGCGGTAGAATGTATTGCTGATAAGGGAACAGTTGGTTTATCGAGATTTCCCGGTTTACCTGATAGTGCTTTTCATCATGATGGACAACTGACAAAAAGGGAAGTCCGAGCGGTGACTTTATCGAGTTTAGCACCTTTACCGGGAGAGTTGCTGTGGGATGTGGGCGCTGGTTGTGGTTCTATTTCTATAGAGTGGCTGCGAAGCGATAGGAGATGTCGAGCGATCGCTATTGAACAAAATTCCTCTAGACTAAATTATATTGCTGATAATGCGGCTGCTTTGGGAACACCAAATTTACAAATTATTGCGGGTAAAACTACAGAAGTTATCAAAAATTTACCTGTCCCAAATGCAATTTTTATTGGTGGTGGTGTGACAGAACCGGAAATACTGGAAAACTGCTGGAATGCGTTACTCCCTGGGGGGAGAATGGTAGTTAATGTTGTCACATTAGAAGGTGAACTAATTTTATACCAATGGTATGAAAAAGTGGGAGGAAATTTTACCCGTATTGCTATTCAACGGGCAGAACCCATTGGAAAATTTCTGGGTTGGAAAGCAATGTCTCCTGTGACTCAATGGGTAGGAGTGAAAAATTGATAATTAAAGATTTGGAGATTTAGACAAAATTACAAACAAAACTAGATGGAAATAATCAGATTTTCTAAAAAATCCATTTCTAATTCTGATCTTGTAAACGATGTTGCAGAATATCTAAAGATTGTAAAATTGGATTACCATTTATATTAATTATGGATTCTGCATGACGAGAGAAGCCCATGACCAATTTGCGAAAGAATATCTAGAGGAATTATTAAAACCTTTAGGTCAAGTAGATATTGGTAAAGACGTAAAAAGCGAAGTTAGAGAAATAGATATTTGGTTTGTTCCCAATCAATCGAAACCTGTAACTTCCGATTTAGGATTATTAGCAAAAATGGCAGTTACAAGCTGTCTATTTGAACCTTTTCGTAATCCTCCCAATGAAATGACAATTAGAAGTTGTATGTCAAAATTATACAGCCTTCATGAAGAATTGTTTCGACAAGCAAAAAGAGAAGATCGTCGGCTCATGGAAACCGAGTTTCCTGTTTTATGGATTTTAACACCAACTTGCTCAAAAAATAAATTAGATGGATTTAGAGCTACACTAAAAGATGATTGGGAAACAGGAGTTTATTTTCTAGGAGAATCGCAGAAAACCGCTATTGTAGCAATTAACCAATTACCCAAAAATCAGGATACACTATGGTTAAGGGTGTTAGGTAATGGGGAAACCCAAAAACAAGCAGTACAAGAACTGATAACAGTTTCCACAGAAAATCAGCGTAATTATCTACTGGAAATTTTAGCATCTTGGCGTAAAAACATAGAAATTAACACTAATATCAACGATGAAGATAGGGAGTTGATTATGACTTTATCACCAGCATATCTCAAACAACGCGAAGAATGGCGACAAGAGGGACTGCAAACGGGACTACAAACGGGATTACAAACGGGAAGACAAGAGGAATTGCGGTTAATAGTAGGAAGTTTACTAACAGCACGGTTTGGTAATTTAGATGAGGAATTATTAGCTGTTGTTACTCCTATTATGGAACTTTCTCTCACAGAAAGAACTGATTTATTCCTCAACTTATCTCAGTTGTCTCGTGAGGAATTATTAGCTAAGTTCTCCATTAATTAACCAATTTTTGTAGTTTGTTCACATCATTCAGATCCCCGACTTCTCTAAGAAGTCGGGGATCTTGTTTTTGTTTGATTCTACTAAATCCAACGGTTAGCTTCTGTTTTAACAAGTTTTAGCTTTGAACCTGAAATTTATTTCAAGATTCAAAAATATTTTGCTAATGCTGTAGGGATGAGTCAAAGCTGGATCAGGGATATTGAGACTAAGGGTAAAGATACACCTATTCCTGAAAAGTATACTGCTATAATTAAAGAGGTATTAAATTTTAGATAAACTGTTGAAAATAATAAGGTAAGAGCAATGGCGTATAGTGATTTTAGCTTAACTAAGTTAATGATAATACGCTAATACTAACAATTACATTAGTCATAATTAATCTTTGTTGTTCCAACTCTTTCATCCTGTCATACTGATGCTGATAATAAAGGCGAAAGTCTTCTTGATCGAAAGATTCTTTGTTCGACGAATTTTGAGTCATAGTTTTTTACTCCCAAAGTTAAGCTAATTTCACTCATTGCAAATGAAGGATAAGCCTCTGTATTCACCTCAAAAACGGGCTGACAGTAGACAAATAAACAAGGGGTTTAGCAATGCTAAACCCTCGTTACTGTTAAAATTAAACCATCTTCTGAGCCTTTAATAAATCCCCTGGCAAAAAAGCACCATTTTCTGTAATAATAGCTGTAATTAAATTCGCAGGTGTGACATCAAAGGCCGGGTTATAAAATTCTACTCCAGGAGGGGTGAGAATAGTTTCACCTACTTGATAAATTTCCCCTGGGTGACGTTCTTCAATGGAAATTTGAGTACCATTAGCTATGTGAATATCTATGGTGGATAAAGGTGCGGCGACAAAGAAAGGGATATGATGGGATTTGGCGACAATAGCTAAACTGTAAGTCCCGATTTTATTAGCAGTGTCACCATTAGCAGCTATTCTATCAGCGCCTACAACTACAGCATCTATTAAACCTTGTTTCATGCAGTGGGCGGCCATATTATCGGTAATTACTGTGACTGGAATCCCTTCTTGTACACATTCCCAAGCGGTGAGTTTTGCACCTTGTAAGCGCGGACGGGTTTCATCTGCAAATACTCTAGCTAAACGTCCTTGTTTCCAAGCGGAACGGACTACACCTAAAGCTGTACCATATCCAGCTGTGGCTAAAGCACCTGCATTACAATGGGTGAGGATAATTAGTTTTTCTGGGGTTTGTGGTAATGCGTCTAAGCCATAATCGCCTATAGCTTGACAAGTCTGTAAGTCTTCGGCATTAATCTTTTTAGCTGTTTCTAAAAGAGTTTCTTGAATTTCTGTAACTGTTCCCAAGGTCTCATAAGCAGTTTGCATCATTCTACCAATTGCCCAAAATAAATTTACCGCAGTGGGACGGGTAGAACGCAATAAATTGGCCACTTTCTCTAGTTTAGCTAAAAACTCCTGGCGATCGCTAGTTTCAATTTCTCTAGCCCCTAAATACATTCCATAAGCAGCAGCCACGCCAATTGCTGGCGCACCTCTAACAATCATAGTGGTAATAGCTTCGGCCATATCTTGACTGCGGTGAATTTCCACCACTGTATATTCATTAGGTAGGCGAGTTTGATCAATCAGTGATACTGAGTTATTATGCCAAATAACGGGATAAACCATATTATCAGTTGTTGTAGGGGTTTAGTTAGGTAGGTGCTTAACCTTTTTTACAAGTTAAGTAAGTTAAAAAAGAAAGATGAAAATTACCGAAAAAATCAACTACTGGCTGGAAACCCACGCTTGTGCACCTGCTTATAGCGGTTGGGTGTTAGTGGGAATTTCTGTGTGTTATTTAGGTGCGGGTATTAATACCATGGCTGGCTGGCTATATGTTATTAGTGGAGTCAGTTTTGCGCTTTTAGGAATATCAGCTTTTATGCCTGTCCGATCGCTTGTGGGTATAATTGTTAAACGTTCTCCTATTGCACCAGTAACCGCCAGTGATGATCTAAAAATTGAGATCGAAGTTCATAATCATAGACAACAACCAGTAAGTTTATTACAAGTTAGAGACATTATCCCTTATGTTTTAGGTCAGCCAGTCCAGCAAAGTATTGAAGTTATTCAACCACAGGATAGTTACCGCTGGATATATTATCTTCCTACCCAACAGCGGGGGGTTTACCGCTGGCACAGAGTAGAATTAGCGACAGGTGCGCCTTGGGGTTTATTTTGGTGTCGTCGTCAGCGACAATGTGAAGCTATGGCAATAGTTTATCCTAGGGTCTTATCCCTGAGCAATTGCCCTTTAATTGATGAAATCGGACAAGACGATAGCCACCGGGGAGATCCTCGTGGTAGACCATTACAAACTGCAACAACGGGATTAGTGCGATCGCTGCGTCCTTATCGCCTTGGTGATCCGACCCGGTTAATTCATTGGCGGACTAGCGCCCGTTATGGAGAACTACGAGTGCGGGAATTGGAAATTATTACTGCTGGACAGGAAATTATTATTGCCATAGATAGTTCCTTCCAGTGGGAACAGGAGTTATTTGAACAAGCGGTAACTACTGCTGCTTCTTTGTATTTCTATGCCCATAAACAAAGACTGCAAGTGCAACTATGGACATCAGCCACAGGTTTAATTCAAGGAGATATCCCAGTTCTAGAAACCTTAGCAGCTACCAACCCCCTAGAAAAAAACAGCATACCACCAGATCATAGTCCTTTGATTTGGCTAACACAAAACTCCTTGACCATATCCTCCTTACCTATTGGTAGTCGTTGGGTACTCTGGGAAAACCCAAATTCATTCACAGAAACCGTCATTAATCGAGAATATCCAGGTATTATTATCCAAAGTGAACAAGAACTACAACCTCAATTACAAAAAGCTCTGAGTTTGCTTGAAAGTGATTTCTCTCACAGTGATGTACAATGCAAAGAAACATGAAAATTTATCGGCAATGACTAAACCAGAAGTAAATTTAAAATCTAGCGAGAAAAGCCTAGAAGCAATGCGGAATTTTTCCGAACAATACGCCAAACGGACGGGAACATTTTTCTGTTCTGAACCTTCCGTTACCGCAGTTGTCATTGAAGGACTAGCTAAACACAAAGACGACCTTGGCGCACCTTTATGTCCCTGTCGCCATTATGAAGATAAAGAGGCCGAAGTTAACGCCGCTTTTTGGAACTGTCCCTGCGTACCCATGCGTGAACGTAAAGAATGTCACTGTATGCTATTCCTGACCCCTGATAATGATTTTGTCGGTAATAAACAGGAAATATCCATGGAAACTATCAAAGAAGTTCGGGATAGTATGGGATGAATGAAACCATGCCTGAAGAGTTTTGGTATGGTATAGAACAGTTCAATGCGAGAGAGTTCTATGCTTGTCATGACATTCTAGAAGCAATCTGGATCGATAGTCTCGAACCAGATAAAACTTTTTATCAAGGTATTCTCCAAATTGCCGTAGGACTCTATCATCTGGGTAATTGTAACCGACAAGGAGCTATGATTCTTCTGGGAGAAGGTAGTAATCGTCTTAGGCGTTATCTACCTAGCTATGGTGGTATTAATGTGGAAAAATTATTTACCCAAAGTGTGGATTTATTAATAATACTACAACAGCAAAGTCTAGAACCATTGGCAAATACTAAATTGGTAGAAAATCAAGTTTGGCCTTTACCCAGCATTTCTCTGAGTCATGATTAGTGTGTAAACTATGATTTATATGGTTTGTATGATTTAATTAATCATCTTTTTTAGGATGTGTCAAACTTAATAATTAGATAATAATTAATAAAATTTTGACATTTGACGCACCTAAGTAATATACCATTTGCCGTCAATTGATGTCTAACCCATGACTTGTATAAGTACGATTTAATAATTTTTTGTAAGTACATAGATACAGCAATTTCCGATGTTATGAGGTATAGATATTAATGATAAAAATCTTGTGGTGCGGGCATCTTGTCCGCTAAAATTGTACCTCATTTAGATGAAATTCACTGTATGTAAAAATCAATAACTTAGTAACAATTCACTAACAAATTATTGCCAGTTTTTATCAAAGACTTTCAAGGCGAAACTAAAGTTTAAAACCACCGTCCATTTTGGCTATAAAACTCATATTTGATTTTTATTTTCCTTGATTTTTATTTTCCTATTCCCTGTTCCCTGTTCCCTGTTCCCTAAATTTTATGATACCTTCCTATCAACTGCTAAAATCACAGATAAGCCGCTTAGGATTGGCTGTATTGCTGCCAATTTCCTTTGTAGGTACGGTGGCATTAACTACCCAAATTCAACCCGCTATAGCCCAACCTGGGGGCAATCGTCCCTTGACTATCCGCTCTGATATTCAAGAATATGACGCAAAAACCCAAGTAATTACTGCTCGTGGTAATGTGCAAATGCTGTATCCCGCTCGTCAAATTCAAGCCACTTCTGCTCAAGCACAATACTTTAGCAAAGAAAGAAGGATTGATTTCAGTGGCAATGTTTACATTTTACAACAGGGTACTAATAGTATTCGCGCGGAAAAAGTCACCTATTTAATTGACGAAGGTAAATTTATCGCCTTACCCCAGTCTAATCGTCAGGTAGAATCAATCTACATGGTGGAGGACTCCCTAAGTAGACAAACTACTAAACCAGCCCCAAAAACTCCATCGCTAAAGCGTTCTAATTAGCATTTACTATCAGGGAAAAACCCAAGAGTGAAAATTATTTTAGAGAATATCCACAAATCCTACGGTAGACGATTAATTGTTAATCATGTTAGCCTTTGTGTTAACCAAGGAGAAGTTGTCGGTTTGCTCGGTCCTAATGGTGCTGGAAAAACAACAACGTTTTATATTGCTACAGGTTTAGAAAAACCTAATCATGGTAAAGTGTGGTTAGATAATTTTGATATTACTAATTATCCCATGCACAAAAGGGCTAGATTAGGTATTGGCTATTTAGCTCAAGAACCAAGTGTATTTCGTCATCTTTCGGTGCAAGAAAATATTATCCTAGTATTTGAACAAACTCAAGTTCCTAGAAGAGAATGGGCAAAAAGATTACATATTTTATTGCGGGAGTTTCGCTTAGAAAAAGTGGCCAGTAGTAAAGGTATTCAACTTTCTGGAGGTGAAAGACGACGGACAGAATTGGCTAGAGCTTTGGCCGCAGGTAAAGATGGACCAAAATTCCTCTTTTTAGATGAACCCTTTGCAGGAGTTGACCCCATTGCTGTGTCTGAAATTCAGGAAATTGTCGGTCAATTACGCCAACGTGGTATGGGTGTATTAATCACAGATCATAATGTCCGTGAAACCCTGTCCATTACAAACCGTGCTTATATCATGCGTGAGGGACAAATTCTCGCCTTTGGTCATGCTGATGAACTCTATAATAATCCTTTAGTGCGACAATACTATTTAGGTGATAATTTCT
This sequence comes from Anabaena sp. 54, assembly GCA_900299285.1. Taxonomy (GTDB): domain Bacteria; phylum Cyanobacteriota; class Cyanobacteriia; order Cyanobacteriales; family Nostocaceae; genus Dolichospermum. The sequence goes on from OMJF01000267.1 coordinate 15,363, forward strand.
CTGTTTAAATTGTTTAAATTAATTTATAACCCTCTCTATAGTATTTCTATACTCCCTCAAATACAAGAATAATCAATTAACCGCAGATAAACTACAAAATATGGCTACGCCACCCCAGCTATCAAAATCTTAAACTTTGCGCCTTTGCTCCTTTGCGTCTTTGCGCGAAACATAATCATGATACATAAACAATTTAACTCATTCTCTCATTTCATCTCCCTATTTTCTTTTTCTATTATGGATCGCTATTTGGCGCTCCAATTACTGCCACCATTTTTATTTGGTGTGGGTGCATTTACTTCTGTAGTTTTAGCAATTGATAGTTTATTTGAATTATTAAGAAAAGTTGTAGAATCTGGTTTACCACTTAACATCGCGTTAGAAGTTTTCTTATTAAAGCTACCTTATGTCATGGTTTATTCTTTTCCCATGTCCACTTTGTTAGCTACTTTAATGACTTATAGTCGTCTTTCCAGTGAAAGTGAATTAATTGCATTACGTGGCTGTGGTGTTAGTGTTTATCGGATGGTTTTAACTGCTGTGGTGTTAAGTTTTGTAGTGACAATTATGACTTATATATTTAATGAACAAATTGCTCCAGCCGCAAATTATCGAGCTACTGTCACCCTAGAAGCAGCACTGAAATCAGATCAACCTGCTTTTAAACAACAAAATATTTATTATCCTGAATATCGAGAAATTAATGAACCAAATGGCAGCAAAAATAAAATACTTTCTCGTTTATTTTATGCTGATCAATTTGATGGTAAACAAATGAAGGGTTTAACAATTATAGACCGTTCTCGCGGCGGAGTTAATCAAATTGTTATTTCTGAATCAGCTAAATGGAACGCTAAAAAACAAGTTTGGGATTTTTATAATGGGACTATTTATTTAATAGCAAATGATCAATCCTATCGCAATATTTTACGATTTGAACATCAGCAATTACAATTACCCCGCACACCTTTAACTTTAACGGAAAATAGCCGGGATTATGGGGAAATGAATATTTCCCAAGCTTTAGAACAATTAGAAATCGAACGTTTGGGTGGTAATGATCAAAAAATTCGCAAATTACAAGTGCGAATTCAACAAAAAATCGCTTTTCCCTTTGTTTGTGTCATTTTTGGTTTAGTTGGCTCAGTTATGGGTAGTATCCCTCAACGGACTGGAAGAGGAACAAGTTTTGGCATTAGTGTCATTGTCATTTTCAGTTATTACCTACTATTATCCGTTTCTGGAGCTTTAGCACAGGCTGGTATTCTTTCTCCTATAATCGGTGCATGGCTGCCAAATTTATTTGGATTAGGAACGGGTTTATTTCTACTAGTGCGCGTAGCTGGGAGATAAATTAAGAAATGTTAACTTAATTAATAACTTTTGCTAAATTTATTTGACATATCAGTTTGACTTATTAAATACTGTGAGTATAGGGCTGCTTGCAGATGATCCCCATTATTTGGTTACTAAACATAAAAATCCCTAATTTGACAGAATTTCAACTATGGAAGCTTTATTTTGCCTATCACCCCGCTATCGTCTAGATGATGAATCACCTTGGTTAGAAGGAATTGATCCTAGTCGTCATTACTGGATTGCGGTGAATGGAGATAAAAAAGCAACAGTGCCCATCCCCGGACTCTTAGTATCTTCTATAACTGAATTTAAACAGGTTATCCGTCAATTTCGCTCTCTCCAGCCTGGTGAAATGATGAGTTTGGTGAGAATTTCCAGCGTTTCTATAATTCACTGTATTTCTCCTAACTGCTATGCGCTAGAAGCGAAAATTAATGATGCTGCTGTATGGCATCTTTTTGATCAGGAAACCTTAGATAGCCTGTTAATGACAGCACATCCAGATTGGCAGTGTTCACCGTCTGATGTCGAACTAGGTAGAAAATTGCTATTCCGTTCTTTGGCTCAAGCTACTGCTAGCGTCGGTAGTTTTATAGTTAAAAGTTCCAGAAAATCTGGTTGAAGCTGAATCAGAAGTGAACGTCATAATTTCTCCAAGGTCTATGTATTAAGTCAGGAGGTTCATCACTCTGGGTTGCTTGACCTCTTCTGTTCTATATTGCATTATTTCTTAATAAATTGCAAATAAAATTTACATATATGTGTAATCAGGAATAGTAAACTGGGGGATCATAGTCTGGCCTGATCATATACTGATCATCCCCTTGGTCTTTGCTAAATTTCCCATAAGAAAAATGAATGAATGTACATCAATTAACAGCATAGTGGTGAAAGCAAAGGCCAAAGAGTTGGGATTTCATGAGGTGGGAATTGCTGCTGTGGCTGATTTAGAGGCTACAGAAATACAAAAATTGAGAGATTGGTTAAAAATGGGTTATCACGCTGATATGGAATGGATGAAAAATCCCCGGCGTGAAAATATTAGTTTAGTTATGCCGGAAGTGCGATCGCTTGTATCTGTAGCATTGAATTATTATACTTCCCATGCACGTCCTATGGGGGATGAATATGGCAAAATTTCTCGCTATGGCTGGGGTCGGGATTATCATAGAGTCATGCAGAAAAAGCTCAAGGAATTGGCTAGTTGGCTAGAATCCCTGGGTACGAATATAAAAGCGCGTTATTATGCAGATACAGGACCAATCCAAGATAAACTTTGGGCTGAAAAAGCTGGGATTGGTTGGATTGCTAAAAATGGTAATGTGATTACCAGGAAATATGGTTCTTGGGTGTTTTTAGGAGAAGTATTAACTAACCTAGACTTGGAAAAGGATCAACCGAGTACGCAACATTGTGGAACTTGTACTCGCTGTTTACAAGCTTGTCCTACGGGTGCAATTACTGAACCTTTTGTGGTAGATGCTAATCGCTGCATTGCCTATCATACCATAGAGAATCGGGATCAAGACCTACCACCAGACATTAAACCTCATTTACAAGGATGGGTAGCAGGTTGTGATATTTGTCAAGATGTTTGTCCTTGGAATCAGCGGTTTGCTCAAGTAACTGATGTAACTGATTTTCATCCCTATCCTGAAAATTTGCACCCCAAGCTGGTAGAATTGGCACAAATATCGGATGAGGAATGGGATAAAAGATTCACAGCGTCAGCTTTGCGGCGCATTAAACCAGAAATGTTACGACGTAATGCTCGCGCTAATCTTGACGTATCCAGGCAGAATAATGACCCAGAAAGTAATAATTTTTGATTTTGATGGGACGATTGCTGATACAGTAGATGCTCTTGTCACTATTGCCAATCGTTTAGCTCGGGAATTTGGATATATTCCAATCAATTCCCAAGAATTAGCACTACTGAGAAATTTACCCGCCAGAGAGATTATTAAATATTCTGGCGTTTCATTACTCAAAATCCCTTTTCTTGTTAAAAAAGTCAAGGGAGAATTAAAGCATAAAATCCACGAATTGCATCTTATTAATGGAATTAAAGCCGCATTAGTAGAACTTCATGATCAAGGTTATCACCTGGGAATTATTACTTCTAACTCTCAAGAAAATGTTCATGAATTTCTCAA
>OMJF01000268.1 GCA_900299285.1 Anabaena sp. 54
CCTGTTCCCTTGTCATAACGACAATTTTTAACGCCAATCTACTTACACAATAATCGAACCCGGAGGCTCAATCACAGGAACACCCACCCCCCAAGTTTCCACCTGGGAAAGAGTATGTTTAGACAAGGGATAAAACCTGACATTATCCTCCTCCAACTTGACAATCTTCCTTAACCGACGACGGAAATCATTGTACTTTTCCGTATTTAACCGACATTCAAACACAGAATACTGTACCCGCTGACCATAACCCGCTAATAAATCAGCTATCTTTTTTTGTGTAGATGCAGAACGGAATATTGACATCAATGCCACAGGTAAAACCGTTGGTTTAGATGTTGGTCTGAACAGTTTATACACTGATTCTCAAGGGGATAAAATTGATAATCCTAGATATTTACGAAAGTCAGAAAAATCTTTGAAACGATTACAAAAAAAGTTAGTTGTAAAAATAAAGGTTCTAGTAATCGCAAAAAAGCTATTAACCGTCTTGGTAGAAAACACTACTAAAGCACTAAAACAAACTGGCTATGATTTAAGTACGGTGGGGCGCACCGGAACTTCTAACGCTTGTGGAGAGATTACCCTCTGCTCAGACTTGGTAACAAGTTTATTGAAACAAGAATCCCCGTCCCTCTATAGGGCCGGAGCGTCAATTCTGATCAAGTTTTTGATAAAATGCTTGTTGAGAATGAAAATTTTCAAAATGGAAATCATCAATCAATTAAGGGCAGGATAAGAATGACTCAGGTGCTTTTAGGACAAAATGAAAGCATAGATTCAGCTTTGCGTCGTTTTAAACGCCAAGTTGCTCAAGCTGGTATATTAGCCGATGTAAAATCTCGTCGGCACTTTGAAACACCTTTAGAAAAGAGGAAACGTAAAGCAGTTGCTATTAGACGTAACCGGCGTTTTAGATAAACATATTTTGGTGGCTACAAAATTTGCTTGAGATTTTATAAGCTAAAGATATACTGCAAAAGTTAATTTGTAAAACAGCTTTTTTCTACGCTTATAAATATAATAATATGCTACACCCATGGTTATTGGGTGTTAGCATTCATAAGTAACAAGCAAGCAAAATATGTTTTCTCGCCAGCAAATTATCAATTATCAATTACCATACTAAGCAGATGAATGATAACTTTAATTAATATTTTCGCTCTTTCGGTTCAAACATAGTGATTGTGACGGGACGGTATTGAATATCAATTCCTGTTGATGAATAATAAGCCATTGTATGTTTAAGAAAGTTGATATCATCCCGTTGAGAAAAGTCTTCTCGGAAATGAGCGCCACGACTTTCTTGACGATTTAAGGCCGACGCTAAAATGGTTTGTCCTACTACCATTAAACTGTGTAGTTCCAAGGCTTCAACCAATTCTGTATTCCAGCTTTTGCCCTTGTCATCTAAGTATATTTGTGAATATTGCTGTTGTAATTCGGCTATTTTTTCCAAACCCTGACCCATTAATTCTGCGGTGCGAAAAACGCCGCAATATTCAGTCATATTATCTTGAAAAGATTGACGAATTTGATGAATTCGATATTGTCCAGGTTGTGCTATTAAAGCTTGAATTTGTTGCTGAGATTCCCTGATGTACCGTACTTCATCTACTGATGGTAATTGACGATTTTGGACATAATGAGCGATCGCTGCCCCGGTTCTTTTGCCATAAACTACACATTCCAATAAGGAGTTACTACCGAGACGATTAGCACCATGAACAGAGACACAAGCTGTCTCACCTGCGGCAAAAAAGCCCTCAACAAAACCATCAGCACTATGACGGACTTGACCATCAGTATTAACAGGAATACCACCCATACAATAGTGAATCGTGGGACGTACCGGCATAGGTTGAGTTACAGCGTCCACACCGACCAAACGATGGGCTTCCTCCCAGCAGAAAGGAACACGACTCATGATTTTTTCCTGACCCAGATGACGTAAATCCAGATACACAAAAGCACCACCAGGACTACCATCAGTATTTACACCACGACCAGCACGGATTTCATAAGCGATCGCCCGTGAGGTAATATCACGAGGGGCTAATTCCATACGACTGGGGGCGTAATTAGCCATAAAGCGATCGCCTTGAGCGTTAATTAAATAAGCTCCTTCACCCCGTACAGCCTCGGAAATCAACACCCCCACCGGATACAACCCAGTGGGATGAAATTGGACAAATTCCATATCTTGTAGAGGTAAACCTGCGATCGCCGTCATTGCCAAACCGTCGCCAGTGGAGGCATAATCATTAGAAGTCGTATTATAAACGCGACCATAGCCCCCTGTAGCGAACATTACAGCCTTGGCTCGTAGTACCTGAACATCTCCATCCACAAGACGAAACATCACCACACCCTTAGCCTGGCCGTCCTCTAAAATCAGACGCATTACATACCATTCTTCATAAATTTGGACACCATAACGGCGTAAATTATTTACCAATTCATGTAAAATCGCGTGACCGGTTTTATCAGCAGCATAACAAGTACGGTTATGAGAATGGCCACCAAAAGCCCGTTGAGCAATGCGACCGTCAGGTAAACGAGAGAACAACACCCCTAGATGTTCTAAATCAATCACCACATCTGGAGCTTCTTGGGTTAAAATTGCGACTGCATCTTGATCTGCTAAATAATCAGAACCCTTAACAGTGTCAAAAGCGTGTGCTTCCCAGGAATCTTGATCATCAACATTTTTCAAAGATGCAGCCATACCGCCCTGAGCAGCCACAGAATGGGAGCGAATGGGGTGAGTCTTAGCAACTACCGCTACCCTTAAATTAGGGTCAATGCGGGCGATTTCCACCGCAGCCCGACATCCAGCTAAACCACCGCCAACAATAATTACATCATGTTCTAGCATTGTCAATCACCGACGATAGATCATAAAAGATGATAAAAGATGATAAAAAAATTTCCCGTCATGGATTAGGACTTACGCAAATGTCACGAAAAGTTATCATCAAAAGTCATCATCTTTTGTTTGTATTCAGGTCTAAAGATAGAACTAAATTCCTGACTAGGATTTCATCTATTATGCCAGTTGCGTAAGCCCTGTTACAGACCGGGTAACAGGGTCAAATGGTTTATGTTGATTCAGTCTTTGTTTCCGGCTCTACAGCATTCAATTCAATATTATTTAATAGAGTTGTCACAAAAGCAAAAAGTAAAAAAGGCAGAGACAAGAGAACCACAAGACCCACCGTAGCCAAAGCATAAACTGGTCGTTTTGCGCCCATTAATGCTAAAGCAGATGCTAAACTAATAGTAATGGTAATTAACCAAATAATAATTTGGCCATATATATCACCAAAGGTCAAGGTACAAGCAAACCGATAGTTTTGAAGATTATTTTTGTTCATTTTATAAATTGGCCTTAATTCTCTTCTATAGCTACTACCTTAAAGCTATGTTTGCCAGGTGAGCAATTTCTCAATATTTTGCCAAAGTTTGTAATATTACTTTACAAATATCAACAGCTTGGGTAAAATTCTCATGAAAATTTTAATGGCTGTTAGTCGTCTATTTGGTAAATTTACAAAGATATTAAAATATGGTAAATTTGTAGTCAGTACATCGCATTTTAGGCAAATTGTCAAAATTATTCCCCTGGAAAATTACCATGAATAAATTCCATAAGTCACTAATGACTACCACAGCCATAGGATTATTTATTGCACTTCCCCTGAGTGAAACAAAGGTTAAAGCTCAGGATTCGGCAGTCATTCAATGTGTCAAAGAATATACTAAATTAAATATTTCACCTGATGCTGCATTAGCACAGTGTCAAAAAAACAGTGTTGGTAGCTGTGTTAAAGGGTTAATGGGTAAAAAATATGTGGCTAAATCAGTTTCTGAATCTAGTGGACGTTACTTAATTGATTTAGGTGACAGTGATACAAGATGGTTAGAGGGTAAGGGCTGGAAAGACAAAGGATGTAGCGCTAACACAGAAGGCCCATATAAAAGACAAAGTGATCAGAACATAACTTTTTGGAGCAAGCAGCGTTCCTATGAATGGTTCAGACAGGGTTGGTGCACACAATCACAGATAGAATTAGAGCAAAATTACTCCCTTGACGAAGCAAAAACGCTTTGCGAATTAGGTTTACAGCCAAAATGATAAAAGCTGCCCTCTTCCCTTATAAGCTAGGGTTGACATAGTGCGATCGCTGATCTTGATATATCTTGTAGGTTGGGTTGAGGAACGAAACCCAACAAATCCAC
>OMJF01000269.1 GCA_900299285.1 Anabaena sp. 54
ATAAATTTGGTTATAATTGCGTTTAGAATTAAAGGGTGGATCAATATAACAAAGATCAACAGTTTCATCTTTGATATGTTTTCTTAATACTTCCAAATTATCGCCATAAAATAGTTGATTAACCATGATTAAATATCTTTTATCTAATTGTTTGATGTCAGTTTAATTAAATTGTGGTTAGAGTAGTTGATTACTCTAACCCGCAAGTACCCGCATGATCTTTAAACTAAAGATAAAGAGTAAACCTGACCATCAATTAACAGTCGCGTAATTCCCTTAGCTTGTAAATGGTTACTAGCCTTATGAAGAACTTGACTGTCGGGAACTTTGATAATGCGATCGCGCTTAGTCGAAAAGCGTTTAGCTACTCTATGATTATCAAAAATGGGTAGAGTTTTCTGTTGATTTTCCAGACTGGGAATGAGACCTAAATCACCAAAATCCTTGAGTGGCCGGGTAATTAATTCCGCAGAGCGGTCAATTACTAAATAGCAGGTTTTTGGTAAATGAGCAACTGAAAGTGGTAAAACCTGAACAGACGCTTCCCCATTTTTCCGTCTAGTCACTATAGGTTTAGGAGATTCATAGTCTTCGTCTTCAAAGTCATCCTCCTCATCATACAAATCATCATCTAAATCATCATCATCTAAATCATCAGGTTGATCCAGCAAATCTTCATCCAAAATTTCCGCAAACAGACTTGGCCGTGAATGTCGAGTTTCCACCCCCAACTTAGGCTTGGGAATTGGCGTTTCTGTGGGCTTGTGTTTGATAATTTCCAGTTCCTTGACAACTGGAGATTCTTTGATAACCGGAGGTTGGGGTTGTTCCCCCGCAGAGGGGCGTGTTTTTACCCGCCTATCAACCGGAATATCTTCAGGAAAATCAGGACTACCATCTACTTTTGCTGCTATGATCAGCTTTTCCGCTTCTGGTGTTGGTAACTCCTCACCACTGCTCAAGCCCGTAGACGCTTCTACTAGCAATAGTGGTTGGTTCAACAGCGGTAACTGATCATAACTTACCTGCGCTCTACCCTCAGGGGTTCTAGCAGCGCGTTTTAAAGATACGAGATATTCGTATTCCTCTTCTGGTAAGGTACTTTTGAGCAGTCTGCTAATTGTGGAATTGCTCACACCATAGCGTTCTGCTAAAGTGGAAGTTGTTTCCGCACTTTCTCGATATAACTTGAGAATTTCTTGTTTGTCAGAATCTGTTAGTTTTCTCACGGTAGACACCAAAATTTGTTAAGTTTGTTTGCGTCCACAGTCTTGGCGTTGAATACTCAATGATACTTCGTATTCTAGAACTATGGACCGGAATCACACGCCAATAAACACTTAGAATATTCCTCACAAGGGCTTTGTTGATAAAGAATATGAAATTCTCTTTAGTAGCATTACCATAGGGTATAATTACTTAATTAGTTGAGAAAGATAATTTGCCATTAACCTGGATACAAAACCAGAGTAAAATTCGGGAGTTGCATTTATATTATATTCATAGGCAATTACTCCTTAACATCACAATATATCTGAATATCGTATCTATTTTGTTTCCTAGTGTACCTCAACTTACCAATTACTTGCATCTTCTCACTGGAATCGGGAAATTTTAAATTTCCTCTTGCCTATTTTAAGAATATTAGATATAATGATAAAGGCTTCATGGGTACGTAGCTCAGTTGGATAGAGCATCCGCCTTCTAAGCGGACGGTCACAGGTTCGAGTCCTGTCGTACCCGTTGTCATTACGTCAGAAAAAAGTTAATTTTTCTCTACTTTAACCACATCCTTACTACCGCAGGAGGGAATTACAAGTTTAAAAAACCTATTCTACAACTTTTTTGGCGGATTTTTCCCTGATTCCGAAAATCTACGGTTTTCCGGGTTGACCGAGTTTATTATGTTTATAGTTACATAGCTATTAAAAACGCACAAAAGTTATACTTATATAACAACATTCATGACAGTTAGATTTTAGAGTCCACCGGAAGTGGGAAAATAAAATTATGCCAAAAGAAGAGTTAGAGAGGAAAAGCTGATAATATGCACTTGAGTGAAATCACCCATCCTAACCAGTTGCATGGTTTGTCAATTCGACAGTTAGAACAAATTGCTCGTCAAATTCGTGAGAAGCATTTACAAACCGTAGCCGCCTTTGGTGGGCATTTGGGTCCTGGTTTGGGCGTGGTAGAATTAACACTAGGACTTTACCAAACCTTAGATCTAGACCGGGATAAGGTAATATGGGATGTTGGTCATCAAGCTTATCCTCACAAACTAATCACCGGACGCTACAGCAACTTCGACACTCTCCGCCAAAAAGACGGCGTTGCAGGTTATCTTAAACGCTGCGAGAATAAATTTGATCATTTTGGTGCAGGACACGCTTCTACAAGTATTTCCGCAGCTTTGGGTATGGCTTTGGCCCGGGACTTGAAGGGGGAAAAATTTAAAGCCGTTGCTGTTATTGGTGACGGTGCTTTAACTGGAGGCATGGCTTTAGAAGCTATTAACCACGCTGGCCACCTGCCAAAAACTAATCTCCTGGTGGTTCTTAACGACAATGAGATGTCTATTTCTCCCAACGTGGGTGCAATTCCTCGTTATCTCAATAAAATGCGTCTGAGTCCACCTGTGCAGTTTCTCGCTGATGGTATTGAAGAACAGTTAAAACATCTTCCTTTTGTGGGTGAGTCTCTTTCCCCAGAACTAGAACGCATTAAAGAAGGAATGAAGCGTTTAGCAGTTCCTAAAGTAGGTGCGGTTTTTGAAGAATTGGGTTTTACCTACATGGGTCCTGTTGACGGACATAATTTAGAGGAGTTAATTACTACATTCCAACAAGCACATCAAATTACTGGTCCTGTTTTGGTTCACGTAGTCACAACTAAGGGAAAAGGCTATGAACTCGCGGAAAAAGATCAAGTAGGCTATCATGCTCAAACCCCCTTTAATTTGGCTACTGGTAAAGCAATTCCTTCTAGTAAACCTAAACCACCTGCTTATGCTAAGGTCTTTTCTCACACCTTGGTTAAATTAGCGGAACAAAATCCCCAAATCGTCGGTATCACAGCCGCAATGGCTACTGGTACGGGTTTAGACAAGCTACAGGCTAAACTACCTCATCAATATATTGATGTGGGAATTGCGGAACAACACGCTGTGACTTTAGCCGCAGGTTTAGCTTGCGAAGGTATGCGTCCCGTCGCTGCTATCTATTCCACTTTCTTACAACGTGCTTATGACCAGATTATTCACGATGTTTGTATTCAAAACCTACCCGTATTCTTCTGTTTAGATCGGGCAGGTATTGTTGGTGCTGATGGTCCAACCCACCAAGGTATGTATGATATTGCTTATCTACGTTGTATTCCCAATATGGTGGTCATGGCTCCCAAGGATGAAGCGGAATTACAACGGATGGTGGTTACTGGCATTAACTACACAGATGGACCTATTTCTATGCGCTTCCCCCGTGGTAATGGTCACGGTGTCCCTTTAATGGAAGAAGGTTGGGAAGCTTTGGAAATCGGTAAGGGGGAAATTATCCGTCAAGGTGACGATGTTTTAATCGTCGGCTATGGTACAATGGTTTATCCGGGAATGCAAGCTGCCCAAATTCTCAGCGAACATGGCATTGAAGCTACTGTAATTAATGCCCGCTTTGTCAAGCCTTTAGATACCGATTTGATTTTACCACTGGCTAAACAAATTGGCCGGGTTGTCACTTTGGAAGAAGGTTGTTTAATGGGTGGTTTTGGTTCTGCGGTAGCTGAAGCTTTGCTTGATGCTGATATTCTAGTTCCTGTCAAGCGAATTGGTGTACCTGATATTTTGGTAGATCATGCCACACCTGACCAATCTTACACAGCATTAGGCTTGACTGGCGACCAAATTGCAGCAACAGTTTTACAAGCTTTCTTTAATAAGGAGTTAGCTGCTGTGAAATAACTCACAAGAAACATTCTTAGCAATGTAGGGGCAATTTCTCACCCCTACATTAAAGATATTACAAGCGCGTCCATGTCAGAATTTCAGAATGAAGATAAATAAAGATCAAAGCTTGATTTTAAATATAAAAACCCCTTAGATTATACACCTCAATAATAGCACAAAAAGTCAAGAGGTCAATACCCTAGTAACTTCGTTCAATTATTGATAACATTCTCAATAATATTGAGAATGACCTAGCTATATTCTCAATAAACATGGTAGTGGGATTTTTTTTGAAAAAAGTATTTAAAAAACTTATGATTTTTTCGTAAAATTCCAATGGTGCTTTAATTAAACTTATATATCAAAAAATATTCATATTTCTCCCCAAATACACTCATATTGTCTGAAACCAAATCAGGGTTCAGTATTAATATACTTATATCACATTTCCTATCCCGTCCCAGGTTCAAACCCTATTCCCCTGACATGAGAAGAATCTCGTCCCAGTCCGAAATTACCCATACATTCCCGACAAAGTAAACAAGCTAAACATTGAATTGTGAAAAATTGACAAACCATAACACTAGTGATAAACTCATGGTATGCCTGATTGAAAAAACGAAAAAATAGACCAAAGCTAGTAAAATATTGAAAACTCAAATTTGCTAATAGGATGTTTTAAAAGTCTAAGGGCGATTAGAAATTACATCTATATAGACAAAACCTGCCTACGCAGGTTTCAAATCCTTAATTTTTCGTTAGTCCACGCAGGTGGACTTTGCTTGCGTAGTAGCGATTTATAATCGCCATAAACTTTTAAGACAACCTCAATCTAATAAAATACCTCAAGTAGCACCACATAACATCAAATAAATAACATTAAGTAAATAATGTCCAATTCAACAAATATCAACCGACTACAAAATATTATTTTTTCGGCATTTCTAGCTCTGACAATGATTTTAATGGTTTCTGGGACTAGTTGGGCTTCTAGTTTAGGAGTGGAGTCAGGTCTTTTGAAACCTTGTCCAACTTCTCCCAATTGTGTTGTTAGTCAAAATGCTGATATTAAACACACTATTCAACCTATTACTTATCATGTAACGCGAGACAAAGCTAGAGAAACCTTGCTAAAAGTTCTCACTGTTGTTCCTCGCACAGAAGTTATAGAACAAGCAGATAATTATATTCATGCTATTTCTAAAAGCCGCATTTTCAAATTTGTTGATGATCTAGAGTTTTATTTCCCTAGCAATGAGTCGGTAATTCATATCCGTTCCTCATCTCGTGTTGGAGATTCTGATTTTGGTGTCAACCGCACCCGCTTAGAGCAAATTCGTTTAGCTTTAAAGGATCTAAATATTTAATTTTACCTTTTAACCTCTTTCCTCTGTGTCTGGAATTATATAAAATACATTTAAAAATGCTCCATACACAGATTGAGAATCAAAAAAAATAAAAATATAACGCCCTTGGATTTTAACTGTATCATAACACAAAAAAATACTATGTCAATATCAATGGCTGAAAAAACCTATTTCCGTAAAATTATTGATAATATTCTCAATATTCTTGAGAATAGCCAATGACTATTGCGAAAGTGCAAATTTTATAAAAATGGATATTTGAAAAAGTTATCTTTCTGAAATAAATCAGGGTGGGGTTTTCCCACCCTTACAGATATTAGCGTTTAACCAATTTCTTGGACATTTTGCGGAGACGAATAGATTCTGGTGTAACTTCCACCAATTCATCTTGAGCAATGTATTCTAACGCTCGTTCCAAACTCATGTCTATGGGTGCTTGTAACTGCACAAGTTCATCACCACCCGCCGCGCGATGGTTAGTTAACTGCTTGGTTTTACAAACGTTCAATTCTAGGTCTTGGGGACGATTATGTTCACCAATAATCATACCTCTGTAAACCTTAGTTCCAGGACTGATAAAGAACGCGCCTCTATCTTCACAGTTTTTCATGGCGTAGAAGGTAGAAACACCTTCTTCAAAGGAGATTAAAACGCCTTTATTGCGGGCTTCAATATCGCCAGAAAGGGGACGATAATCAAGGAAGCTATGGTTCATGATCCCTTCACCGCGAGTCATTCGCATGAATTCACCTCGGAAACCAATTAAACCACGGGCAGGAACGATAAATTCTAATTGGGTGCGGTCTCCACCTCCAGGCTGCATATCTTGCATTTCCGCTTTTCGTTGTCCCAACCGTTCGATACAGCTACCAACAGCATCGGCGGGAACGTCTAAAGCCAGAAGTTCAAAAGGTTCGCAAGGTTGACCGTTAACTGTACGATAAATTACCTGGGGTTGAGATACTTGAAATTCAAAACCCTCACGGCGCATGGTTTCTATTAATATCCCTAAGTGTAATTCACCACGACCGGAAACTAAAAATTTATCAGGGGAGTCCGTTTCTTCAACGCGCAATGCCACATTAGTTTCTAATTCCCGGAATAAGCGATCGCGTATTTGACGAGATGTTACCAGTTTACCCTCTTGACCTGCAAAAGGGGAATCATTCACCCAGAAGGTCATTTGTAAAGTTGGTTCATCTACCTTAATTAAGGGTAAAGCCAGGGGTTCATTAGGATCTGTAATAGTTTCACCAATGTAAGCATCAGCAAAACCAGCAACTGCTACAATATAACCTGGGGTAGCTTCTTCCATATCTACCCGTCTTAAACCTTCAAATCCCATTAATTTAGTAATTTTACCCTTGACAATATTACCACTTTCTGTTACTAAAGCCGCTTGTTGTCCGGTGCGGATAGTACCATTGTGGATTTTACCAATGACAATTCGTCCTAAATATTCAGAATAATCGAGAGTAGTAACTTGCAGTTGTAGAGGTTTATTAGGGTCTCCCACAGGTGCGGGGACATGGCGGAGAACAGCATCAAATAGAGGCTGCATATCTACTGATTCTGCCTCTAAACTTTCTTTAGCGAAACCTGCCATCCCGGAAGCAAATAGGTATTTAAAGTCACATTGGTCTTCATCCGCCCCTAATTCTAAGAACAGATCCAAAACCTTGTCAACAGCAACGTGGGGGTCAGCTTGTCCACGGTCAATTTTGTTAATCACGACAATAGGCCGCAGACCTTTTTCCAAAGCTTTTTTCAGTACAAAGCGAGTTTGGGGCATTGGACCTTCATTGGCATCAACAATAAGCAAACAACCGTCCACCATACCGAGAACCCGTTCTACCTCACCGCCGAAGTCAGCGTGGCCAGGGGTATCAACAATATTGATTAAAGTTTCTTTGTAGCGAACCGCTGTATTTTTAGAAAGAATAGTAATGCCTCGTTCCCGCTCCAAAGCGTTCGAGTCCATGACACAATCCGGAACGTCTTCGCCTTCGCGGAAAATGCCGGACTGTTTGAGGAGAGCATCAACTAGGGTGGTCTTACCATGGTCAACGTGGGCGATAATGGCGACGTTACGAATTGGGAGCGTCATAAATGGTTGTGGTAAACTTTAGGGTTTTTAGAAGAAGTCTTGGGCAGGGGTCTTTTAACAGAAGTGGGGACATTTTGCCAATTCTGTAACGAACCTTTAATAATTATAGCGTAATTGCCACAAATATGATGATGATCAAAAATGAAGAACGAAAACTTTCATTCTTCATCAGTTTGCTTCTTGCCCCTATTCCCTGCTATGATTATTAGTTAACGAAATAAACTACTGAGTGAGGTATCTTCGTGAATGCGCCAAATTGCTTCTCCAAGTAAATTAGCGACTGAAAGCGTAACTAATTGGGGAAAGTGGTTGTTGTCAGGAATGGGAATAGTGTTAGTGACTATGACTTCCTCAAATACCCCACTGGATAACCTTTCAATTGCTGGTGGTGAAAATACAGCATGAGTAGCACAGGCATATACCTGACTTGCTCCTTCTTGACGCAGTAACTTAGCTCCTTCAGTAATCGTACCACCAGTATCAATCATGTCGTCAACTAAGATAGCGGTTTTACCCTTGACATCACCAATAATATTTAATACTTCGGCTACATTATGAGCCTGACGGCGTTTGTCAATAATTGCCAGTGGAGCATCATTTAGCTTTTTCGCAAATGCTCTAGCTCGTGCTACTCCACCCACGTCCGGGGAAACAACAACAATATCCTGTAGTTCTTTGCTAATGAGATAATCTAAGATCACTGGTGAACCATAAACATGATCAAAGGGGATATCAAAATATCCTTGAATTTGTGCTGCGTGCAAATCCATAGCCAGAACTCGGTTAGTACCAGACCCAGTGATCAAGTTAGCAACCAACTTAGCAGTGATTGATTCTCTTCCTGCCGTTTTTCTGTCAGCGCGAGCATAACCATAATAGGGAATTACTGCTGTGATCTGTCGTGCAGAAGCCCGACGACAGGCATCTATCATGATTAGTAATTCCATTAAATGGTCATTAACGGGTTGACAACATGGCTGGATTAAATAGACATCACAACCGCGAATTGATTCTTGGATTTGAACATACAGTTCTCCGTCTGCAAATCTTTTGCGAATCATTGGACCGAGATCCATTCCCAGGTAACGAGCCACTTCTTGGGATAGTACCATATTAGCAGAACCAGAAAACAATCGCAAGCGATTATTGTCAGGCAGTCCAGTTGTCATTGGTTGGACTGGTAAAGTTGCAGAACTCAGCACAGCAGATTCTCGAAGTACATTCATAGTATCATTAGAAATTGAGCAAATTTAACTGAAATGGAGTAAACAAATAATAGTGATCTTCAGGTTAGCTCTAGGGTGGTACAACACCTATCATTAAAAGCAACGAATGTGCAAACAATTATTTTATGATACTTGTTACCAATTAATAAACTAGTAAATTGAAGATTAAACATTTATGCTATAAATCAGAAAAACCTAGCAAAATTAGCTTGTCACCGCCAAACCAGATCATGTAAGGATTAAACAGCCATTTTGACTGTTGCTTATAATGCTTGATTTTGTCATCTCTAATGATAGCTTACTATGTTGGACTCATCCTGACTAAAGACAGAATGTAAGAATACAAGAGCAGAGTAATGCCAGACTTATTTCTAGTATACACTTCCTTCTTGGCAGGTTAGCTGAGGAGATTTGCCAAAAGCCACAATTGAGACACTTGAGATTTGGTTGGGGATGATATTTTTGCTAAGTTCTAGGTCAGTAGCTATTATATTCTATATTCAATTAATAGACCATGCAATCACCGATTACAGTTGGTACTATTCTCCAAAATCGTTACCACATTATCCATATTATTGGACAAGGGGGATTTGGTAGAACCTATCTAGCAGAAGACCAAAGGCGCTTTAGTGAGCTTTGTGTTCTCAAAGAGTTAATTGCTCCAGTTGTGGGAATATCTGCTGGTGGAAAGGAACAAGAGTTATTTGAGCGCGAGGCTGCTATATTGTATCAAATACAGCATCCACAAGTTCCCAAGTTTCGAGAGAAATTTGCCCAAAATGAAAGATTGTTTTTGGTACAAGATTTCGTAGTCGGTAAAACTTACCGTCATTTACTGAACGAACGCCTAAAAATTGGAACAGCTTTTACTCAAGTAGAAGTCTTACATTTCCTGCGCTTTTTATTACCTGTCCTTAGCTACATTCACAGTTTAGGAATTATTCATCGTGACATATCTCCAGAAAACGTGATTTTACGGGAAAGTGATTCTCTGCCTGTATTAATTGATTTTGGCGTAGTCAAGGAGTTAGCTACTAAATTACAGTCTTCCAGCCCTAATTCGGTGACAACTGTGGGTAAATTAGGTTACGCGCCTAGTGAACAAATGCAAACGGGTAGGGTATATCCTAGTAGTGATTTATATGCGTTGGCTGTAACGGCCATAGTTTTGTTGACCGGGAAAGAACCAGGGGATTTATTTGATGAACAAGAACTGAGATGGAATTGGCAAATATGGGTAAATGTGACACCAGAATTTACTGAGATTCTCCAGCGAATGTTGTCTCATAAGCCGGGGGACCGCTATCAAAGTGCTACTGATGTTACTCAAGCACTGCTAAATGTAGGCCATGGGAACGTACCCGCCTCTAATCTATCTTACCTACAAACTATCGCTGTCGGTAATCGTCCTCAAGCTAGATCAAAAATACCTCAACAGCCAGAAATTTCAGCTTCTAGTCAAGGTGCGTCTATTTTAGATCATCCTTTGGTGTTGGGAGTAATTGGTTTTATTGTGATTATTTTAGCGGGATTTGGTTCTTGGACGTTCGTAAATTCACTTAAAAGTCAGCCTCGTTCAGCGCCGGAAATTACAACAACGCCACAATCCTTTCCTTCTCCCGTTATTCCCAGTGGTAACAAATTAACACCAAGCCCTATAGATACGGATACCAATAGTGAACCTGTTATTATTCGCCAACGTCTCAAATTAGATAAGTCTAACACGGCAGAATTCGAGGGAGTAATCAGGAAAAATGATTTAATTCAATATACTTTGGCTGCTAAAGCTGGGGAAAAATTAACTGTATCTGTAAATGAAGGTGGTGGTATTATCCTGAGTATTTTCCACCCTAATGGTGAAATAATTAATACTCAATATCAAAAATCCACTTCCTACGAGGGAATATTACCCGATAATGGCAGATATATCATTCAATTGGGTTTATCTGGTGAAGAGTCTAAGGTTAATTTTAGTTTAAATGTGGCTTTAGAACCACCAAAGCTAATAGAAACCCCAACGCCAATAGAAACCCCGACCCCAATAGAAACCCCGACCCCAATAGAAACCCCGACCCCGACGGAAACCCCCACCCCGACGGAAACCCCCACCCCGACGGAAACCCCCACCCCGACGGAAACCC
>OMJF01000270.1 GCA_900299285.1 Anabaena sp. 54
GGCTACGGCTAGGGCTCCGGCTCCGGCTAGGGCTACGGCTAGGGCTCCGGCTCCGGCTAGGGCTCCGGCTCCGGCTAGGGCTACGGCTAGGGCTCCGGCTCCGGCTAGGGCTACGGCTAGGGCTCCGGCTCCGGCTACTAAACCTTTGCGAATAGTGACAACACAGAAAACTATCACAATAACTAGGCTAACTATTCCAGCAATAAAGTTTTCAGAATTTTTTGCATGAAAAATATATGTTATTAATGCACCAATTAAGATTGACAAAAACCCTGATAGCGCTGACAGTAACAACGTAATTATTAGTAACCCAATTACCCAACGTCGCTGTAGTCCAGCTTTAGCGCCTGTAAAATCAGTATCTTTAAGGATAGCGTTGGTAAAATTTGCACCTCTAATATCAGCTTGACTAAAGTTCGCACCTGTCAGATTTTGACCTTTAAAGGAACGTCCTTGGAGATTTTGACCGCTGTAGTCTGGTGGCATAATCACATCCGCAAGAGATTATCTATTAGATTGTACACTTGTTTGCGAGCATTATTCCTGATTCTGGCAAAATTTTGTTAGCAGTGAGACAATGATTAGGGAGTGTTTTTAAAGAAATCAGCGGTTAGAAACCGCTACCAGGTACACAAGCAAAGTCCACCTGCGTGGACTAATAAGAAATTAAGGGTTTAAAACCCATTTTCATGGGTTTTGTCTGTGTAGCTGCGGTTTCTGACCGCTAAGGCTAAAATAACTGATTTTTATAGCCCAAGAATGAATACAATGACTGTTAATGCTAGATAATGGGAAAGCCTTAACATTTACTAGCGCCCCGGAAAAGAAGTAATAATCATTATGCGAACTCACTATTGCGGCGAACTCCGAAAAGAGCATATTGGAGCAATTGTTACCTTGTATGGATGGGTAGACCGTCGCCGCGATCATGGGGGTGTGATATTCTTGGATCTGCGCGATCGCTCTGGTACTGTCCAGATCGTCAGCGATCCCCAACGCACCCCAACCTCCTACGAACAAGCTAACACTATCCGTAATGAATACGTTGTAGAAATTACAGGTAGAGTCAGCCAACGCCCCGCAGAATCACTTAATCCTCGTGTCCCTACCGGCGAAATCGAAATTTATGCGGATCAAATCCAATTATTAAACGCTGTAGGAAAACAACTACCCTTCCAAGTTTCCACTTCTGACACGGAAACAGTCAGGGAAGAATTACGCCTGAAATACCGTTATTTGGACCTACGACGGGAACGTATGGCGCGAAATATGCAATTGCGTCACGAAGTCATTAAAGCCATGCGTCGCTATTTGGAAGATGCAGAAGGCTTCATTGAAGTGGAAACTCCCGTACTTACACGGTCTACTCCTGAAGGTGCGCGTGATTATATTTTACCTAGTCGCGTTAATGAAGGTGAATGGTTTGCTTTACCGCAATCACCGCAACTGTTCAAACAATTATTGATGGTATCAGGAATGGATAGATACTATCAAATTGCGCGATGTTTTCGTGATGAAGATTTGCGTGCAGATAGACAACCAGAATTTACCCAATTAGACATGGAAATGAGTTTCATGTCTGAAGATGAAATTATCGAACTTAACGAAAAGTTAGTTTGTCATATTTTCAAAACCGTGAAAGGAATTGATTTACCTCGTCCTTTTCCTCGGCTTCCCTACGCGCAAGCAATGGCGAAATATGGAAGTGATAAACCAGATACCCGTTATGGTTTAGAATTAGTTGATGTTTCTGACGTTTTAAAAGATTCTGGTTTTAAAGTTTTTCGAGAAGCGATCGCTCACGGTGGAATTGTGAAAATTCTACCAATTCCTAATGGAAATGATGCCATTTCTAATGTGAGAATTAAACCTGGTGGCGATATTTTCAAAGAAGCAGCAGAAGCTGGTGCAAAAGGATTAGCTTATATTCGCGTTAGAGACAATGGTGAAATTGATACTATTGGCGCAATTAAAGATAATTTAACACCAGAACAAAAGCAGGAAATTTTAACTCGTAGTGGAGCAAAAGCTGGCCATTTATTATTATTTGCGGCGGCAGATGTAAATACAGTTAATAAAACTTTGGATAGACTGCGCCAATTTATTGCTAGAGAATTTAATTTAATTCCCCAAGATAAAATTAATTTCCTTTGGGTGACAGAATTTCCCATGTTTGAATGGAATGGAGATGAAAAACGTTTGGAAGCATTACACCACCCGTTTACCGCACCTCATCCCGATGATTTTCATGATTTAAAAACTGCTCGCGCTCAAGCCTACGATTTAGTATTAAATGGGTTTGAAGTTGGCGGTGGAAGTTTGCGAATTTATCAGCGAGAAGTTCAAGAACAGGTGTTTTCAGCTATTGGTTTATCAACGGAAGAAGCACAAAGTAAATTTGGCTTTTTATTAGAAGCTTTTGAATATGGAACTCCGCCCCATGGTGGTATTGCTTACGGTGTAGATCGTTTAGTAATGTTGTTAGCAGGAGAGGAATCAATTCGTGATGTGATTGCTTTTCCTAAGACGCAACAAGCGCGTTGTTTATTAACAGATGCTCCTGGAAATGTGGACGCAAAACAATTGAAAGAGTTGCACGTTGCTTCGACTTTTAAACCCAAGGTTTAAGGTTTGATTATTCCCTCTGCTTTTTTGCAGGGGGTTTAATTTTGGTTGAACAATAATTTGTTTCGCGCAAAGGTACAAAGGAGCAAAGGCGCAAAGGAAGAAGTTAGAAAGTTACATTTATTAATTTTGTGTAAGAGTTCCTACTAAAATTTGCATTAATATTTCTAAATCAGTAGGAACTCGATATAACATTATATCCTGGGTTATTGACAATTAATATATGAAAACAGAGAATTTAAAAGGGGTAGAATTATTTGCTGGTATCGGTGGTTTTCGCTTGGGGTTGACAAGTGCTAATATTGAAACTATATGGGCTAATGATATCAATGAATTGAGTTGTCAAGTTTATGAAAGTAATTTTGGCAAAGATTCTCTAGTGTTAGGTGATATTAATAAAATCCCGATATCAGATATACCCAATCATCATATACTAACTGCTGGTTTCCCTTGTCAACCATTTAGTCCTGCTGGTAAAAAACTGGGTGTGAGAGATAGTGTGAGAGGGACTTTATTTGAGCGTATTGTAGAAATAATAGATAAAAAACAACCGAAATATTTTTTCTTAGAAAATGTCAAAAGACTTTTAACAATGGAAAATGACTATCATTTTCGGCATTGCTGAATTGAGGTATGAAAATCAAATATTCTAGTTCTTAAACTCTTACTCTGGAGCGTCTTGAGCGCCTCTGCGTGAGAAAAAATCATACCTTCATTCACCAACGCCTCATTTTCGAGTGATTTTAAATGCACTTTCAGCATTAGATTATTTTATTCTTATCTTGTATTTGCAAAACTCGTAGTTATACTTCGTGTTAATAGAAGTTCAACTACGGTATTATTTAATTCAGTTTATAAATAGCACATTTGGTTAAAACTAATCTCAAAGTAAAGTTTGGGCGCAGGTTAAGACAAATACGTAGATTAAAAAATTTAACCCAAGAACAATTAGCTGAAGCAACAGGAATTTCGGTTGAGTTTGTTAGTAATATCGAACGTGGTATTAATGCACCTTCTTTCGATACTCTGGAAAAACTCACCGAAGTTCTCAATGTTTCCTGTGTAGATTTGTTTGATTTCCCCGATGAGTAGAAATTATGACAAAAAAGAAAGATGAAAATTTTAGTAAAAAACAAGTTCAGATATTCAAAAAATTGGAAGATAGAGATGAGGATGATTTGATAGACAAAACAATAGAAACCATTAAAACTTCCGCTGTGCAAAATAATCGTTTTCCTTTAGAAATAATTTCTGACGATATTAAGAAATTAGCTCTGCTAGAATATGATATTTCTGTAGATGAAGTAGAGCAACTAATTAAGTTAATTTCTAGCTTATTTAAAACGCTATTGTTGTCAGCAGGATATGAAGAAAGAAAAATTCGTGCTATCATTACAAAATTTCGTGATGCTGGACGGCGTTCTGCACCCTGGAAACCTACATCTAGTCGTATACCAGGTAGACCACAAGATGGAAAAGATGGAAATCGTATCAATCGTTGGGAACTTCCAGGAGATCATAAATTTTATGCAACACAAGTAAATGCAACACTTGTTGAGGTCAAGTATTTTTTACAAGCTTTATCAATGAATGGATCACCTGCTTTACCAGATAATTCTATACAAAATAGCTTGATCTGGCTTTTAGAACATCCTGTAAAACCCGGGATATACCTTGACCCTATTCAATTGATTAATATTGAGTTTTCTCAGCTTATTGATTCAGCAAGAACCATTCAATCTGGTCATTTGATTCCTTTAGATCGTGGAGGTACACATATACCCCAAAATACATTTTTAATGCTAGATAGAAGTAATCAAATTCAAGGTAATCAAACTTTAGATGAACTTCTTGAACTAATGGCCAGGGTAGTTAAAGGATATCACGAAAAAGGAAGAATTTGATAAATATTAAACAAACGTAGGACTTACGCAAGCGTCACACCAAAAATCTATTGTAGGGTGCATCAGATATCAACAATCTGTTTATTTGCCATATTTTTGCGGTAGTCATGCACCTTACCAATGTGCCAGTTGCCTAAGTCGTGAAATGAAAACATAAATATTCTGCTAGTTATACTATGAACTTTTCAATTGCCTGAGTAGTTTCTTGAATTAATAGTGAAGCTTGTGTTCTCAGTAGATCGGATTGATACATTCTTTCACCAATTTTATCAGCATGACTTCTATCTTGAGGATGAAGAACAGGTATTGAAGCAATATAACTAGAATTAATTTCATCTATTACAGAACCAAAAATACCATTTTTCAAAAGATTTTGTCCAATTTCACTTTTCAGATAACCATATAAATAACCTGGATGTAATTTTTCAGGGTCAGGAATAATTCTAATTATATGTTCTGAAGCCGCAAAGCCTTCCCAGTCTTGAGGTACACTGGAAACAATTCCGGTAGTACCGCTTCTTGTAATCAAAATCCACCCAGCCTTTAACGCAAGTTGTTGATAGTGGAGACTGTCTTTTAAAATTCTTTTTTCTGTCACAGGAATTAGTTGTGTAATGTTAGAACCCCCCAGAAAAGGAACTGTGTTTTCTAAATTTTCTGTGTACTCGCGTTTAAATCTGCCTGGGTAGAAAATATCTTTCACTAAATCTCCCAGTAATGTAATTTTTAAAGATGAATCTTGTTCAACAATTGTAATTAACTTATCACGTAAATCTATTGATGAAGGACGATAATAAGCAGCATTCAATCGAATATCTGGATTATGTTTAATTAATTTAGAAGAAATAGTAAAAGCTAATTGAGATACTTGACTGGGATTATGTCCTGCTACAAAAGCATCATAAGCTTTGGCAATTTCAGGTAAATCAACATCTATTTCCTGAGATTGATTATCTATAAAAATTGCTCTTCCTCGTCTGTCATGTCCAATTTTTTGCGGACAAGCCATAAAAATAGGATAATCTGGTTCATTTTCCCATTCAGAATTGGGACTCAGTCTTTTTTCAACTACTAAAAGTGATCCTTTTGTTCCTGTATATGGTTGAAATGTATCTTCTGGTAAATCAACAATAGCAATTATCTTACAATTAGTCATTAACCATTCACGAACAAAACCTTCCCTGGGTCCACTGAGAATTTGATATGGCACAACTAAAACCATTCTTCCTATTCCGGGAATTAAGAAGTCTAAATTTCGTTCTATAAATAAAATATCTGGTGATTTTGGTACAATTTTATCCTGAGATTTTTTCCATTTATTTCCTGTTTTTTTCCAAGTATAAGCTAAAGAAAATCTTGTTAATGCTTCTGTATCCTTAACTAAAATTTTTGTTCCAAATGGAGGATTTCCGACCATAAAATATCTAGAGTTCGGTTGAATACGATCAGATATTTCTTTAGTCCAATTTTCATAAGGTGCTAAACTATCTTGTCGTTCGACAAGCTTTTTAGGAAGGTTAAAAAATTCAGGTGAAGTATTAGATATCTGTACAAGGTCTTGGTCTACTTCTACACCAATTATTAGTTCACTTACTAAATGATTTTGTTCTTCTTCTGTAAATATATTTTCTTCCTGTGCTTTGTTGATAATTAATTTTCTTGCTCTATGCAAAAAGCCAGACGTACCACAACTTATATCTGCTAAATTTTCATGTTTATTTCCTCTAAATCCAACCAAATGTAAAGCTAAATCTACTACATAACGATGAGTAAAAAACTGACCACCTTCTCTCTTAACTGTATACACTCTAAACGCTTCTAGCGCATCACCTAAAACATCAGTAGGAGTTTTGTTAAGAGATAAGCGTTCTAGATGAAAAACAGCATAGTAAAGAGATTGATCATCTAAATCTAAACTTCCTAATTTTTGTTGTTCATTTCTTTCTTTATCATATTGATGTAGCAATTTTCGCAAACGACTTGCAACCAAAGTAACAGATTCAGATGTTATCGTCTTAGTACCATTTAAGCCTTGTGGTAATTCATTTTCATCAATATAGAAATTACTATTTTCATTTACTGGTTCTTCATCAAATATTTTTAACAAAATTAACTTTTGAATTTCAATACCTAAACGCGAAGGAATACGGATATTGCTATTACCATAAAAATGATCGTGCAAATCTGATAAAATTTGTTTTAAATCATAAGCAGGAGTTAAACTAGATTTTGACCGGTGCCTTCCGAAAAAATTACCTTGATTAATTTCTGTCCATGTAGGTAAAAATGGCGGAATTTCTCGATATTCTTCCTGAGAGTTAAGATAAAAAACCTTTAGTATTTTTCCATTAAACCAGATTAGTGTTTTTGCTCCTGAATATTGAAATGAAATTACCCAATCATAACTAAAAACTGATATCTCTTTAGCAATGCTGACAATTAACAATGGTTCTATATGGAGTACAGCATCAGAAGAAAAAACAATAATATCAGGTGAGTAATTTTGTCCATTCCTGCCTAGAAAGCTAGAATTTAAAAGTAACTTATCTTCAGAATACCCAGATTCTAGCATTCGTCTTAATATTTCTTGTCTTGCCAACTCTATTGTATTTGCTTGTGATGGCAATTTTGTGGGATTTAAATTACTTGCTGTCATGGTTTATCTTTTTATTTATAATATGCAAATAAATTTTATCACAATAATGATTTATTTCACCCAGAGACGTGGAGAATATCACAAGAGTGTTTTATAAAAATAATGTATAATAGGGAATTTATATCATAATTCCTAACTAACTTAATTTTGTAACTAAGACTATGCACAATTTCACTGAATTTCCAGACGCTTATGATGTAATTGTCGTCGGTGCAGGTCACGCAGGTTGTGAAGCAGCGCTGGCTACTGCCCGCCTCGGTTGTCGAACTCTGCTATTGACCCTAAACTTGGATAAAATCGCTTGGCAACCCTGTAACCCCGCAGTGGGTGGACCAGCTAAGTCCCAACTTACCCACGAAATAGACGCTTTGGGTGGGGAAATTGGCAAAATGGCAGATCGCACCTATTTACAAAAACGCATCCTCAACTCTTCACGAGGTCCTGCGGTCTGGGCATTACGGGCGCAAACTGATAAAAGAGAATATGCAGCGATAATGAAGGGAATTGTCGAAAATCAAGATAATTTGACAATTCGAGAAGGAATGGTGACTGATTTAATCTTAAATGATCATCATGAAGTTATTGGTTTAGAAACTTATTTTGGCGTATCTTTTCATTGTCAAGCGGTAATTCTGACTACGGGGACGTTTTTAGGTGGGAAAATTTGGGTGGGAAATAAATCTATGGCCGCAGGTCGCGCGGGAGAGTTCGCAGCGGAAGGGTTAACACAAACTTTAAACCGCTTAGGATTTGAAACCGGTAGACTGAAAACCGGGACACCAGCACGGGTTGATAAACGTTCTGTTGATTACAGTAAAATGGAAATTCAACCCGGAGACGACGCTGTACGGTGGTTCAGTTTTGACCCGGAAGTCTGGGTAGAACGGGAACAAATGCCTTGCTACATGACAAGAACCACTAAAGAAACTCATCGTTTAATTCAGGAAAATTTACATCTGTCCCCTGTCTATGGTGGTTGGGTGGAAGCAAAGGGACCCCGCTATTGTCCGAGTATTGAAGATAAAATTGTCCGCTTTGTAGATAAAGAAAGTCACCAAATCTTTATTGAACCGGAAGGAAGAGATATTCCTGAATTGTACATTCAAGGTTTTTCTACTGGTTTACCAGAAACCTTACAAATTTTAATGTTGCGGAGTTTGACAGGTTTAGAAAATTGTGTCATGTTACGTCCTGCTTATGCAGTAGAGTATGATTATTTACCCGCAACTCAGTGTTTTACCACATTGATGACTAAGAAAGTGCCTGGATTATTTTGTGCAGGACAGGTAAACGGGACTACAGGTTATGAAGAAGCTGCTGCTCAAGGAATAGTAGCGGGAATCAATGCAGCGCGGTTTGTACGGGGTGAGGAAATGATTATTTTTCCCCGTGAACAAAGTTATATTGGTACGTTAATTGACGACCTGTGTACGAAGGATTTACGAGAACCTTATCGAATGCTTACGAGTCGTTCGGAGTATCGTTTATTACTGCGTTCTGATAATGCTGATTTGCGTATGACACCCTTGGGACGGGAAATTGGTTTAATTGATGATAGACGCTGGAATTTGTTTAGTGAAAAACAAGCACAAATTACGGCGGAGAAAGAACGGCTGCATTGTACTAGAATAAAGGAAAATGAACCGGTAGGACAAGCGATCGCAGATGATACCCAACAAGCTATTAAAGGTTCTATTACTCTGGCTGACTTACTGCGTCGTTCGGGTATCCATTACATTGACTTGGAACGTTACGGACTCCATAACCCCAACCTCAAACAAGCGGAAAAAGAAGGAGCGGAAATTGATATCAAGTATGCTGGTTATTTAGCAAGACAGCAAAACCAAATTGACCAAGTTGCCCGTCAAGCAAATCGCCAGCTACCTAGTGATTTGGACTACTCAACCATTGATACTTTATCGAAGGAAGCCAGAGAAAAGCTGAATAAAGTCCAACCCTTAACTATTGGACAAGCTGCGAGAATTGGTGGTGTTAACCCGGCGGATATCAACGCCCTTTTGATATATTTAGAAATATCTAAAAATAACATAACTAAAGCCACCCCAACCCCAGTAATTCTGTCTTAACAAGAGTAGCCGGTAGCGGTAATTCATAAGTTACCGCTAGGTAATGATGATAAAAGTAATATTTAATACTATTTAGGTAATAAATTCCTGTATTCACAAAAACCAAGATTAGTTGTTTAATGAAGAAAGTTAGTGAATTTCCACAATAGTTTTTGATTTTTCTATTATTTTCAGCTACAACCACAAAAGCATATATGTTATTAACATCTAGCAGTAATTTACTTGACTCGGAAGCGGCCGAAGATTTAATTACAAAAGAGCTTTATCCAATAGAAACCTATGCTGAAGGCTTAATGAACGAAATTTTTGCCGATATTGATAACATTCTCAATGATCACAATTCTGATCATTGTGATCAAACTGAGGAAAAATATGTACATAATCTCAACACGGCATTAACAAGAACAGACGGAAGTTTATCACCAAAAGTCAAGCATTCATTAACGTCTGCTTCACTTGTTAAAAGTTCACTAAAAACAGACCTGGTAGTTAATTCTTCCTTTCCGGGAGCAATTACTACTAAAGAGAGATCACAAACCAGTGGTTTAGATAAATTAATATATATGGGATTTGGTTGGTCCGTAGCTACATTGTGTACGCTTTGCATAACTAACTTGGCTTTATTAAATACAAATAATACTCAATTAAACTCTAGTTCACAAAACACCCATACACTATCATCTGTTGATGTGAAATCAGATCCTCAATTAGATTTAGTGAACTATATGTTAACTGCTTTTTCGCTGATAGATCAGCAAGAAAAGAGCAATTATACAGCCATAGTTAAACCCGAATTTACTAATATTACTTTTAAGCAAAAAAAAGCCTCACCTGGGCAAAGTACGCTATCACAAATTAAAGCTTCTCCCTTACCTGTAGCTATCAATAATTTACCTCCTGTTCCCCAGGTCGCCATGGACACAAATGCGACAAATAGAAAAAATATCCC
>OMJF01000271.1 GCA_900299285.1 Anabaena sp. 54
GTGGTTGCCCTGAACATTAAACCCCCCGTGGTTGCCCTGAACATTAAACCCCCCGTGGTTGCCCTGAACATTAAACCCCCCGTGGTTGCCCTGAACATTGTGATTGCCCTCACAATTATATCGCATTTTTAATTAAAATTCACAAAAACAGCAACCTTTATGCTACAATAACAACCTACATGAGGATAAATCTTTATGGCTAATACTCTGAGTTTTAATGATACGAATAGTCCTCAAACTGCACCAGAATCAGCAATTATTTGTTTAGAGGATATTTTTAAAGTTTATGGAATTGGAGATATAGAAGTTAAAGCGCTCAATAGAGTGAATTTGGTCATTGAAAAAGGTGAATATTGTTCAATTATGGGTCCTTCTGGTTCGGGGAAATCCACAGCCATGAATATTATCGGTTGTTTAGATCGTCCTAGTCAGGGAAGTTATTATTTAGATAATTTGAATGTCGCGCAAATGAGTGATACAGAATTGGCGCATATTCGTAATAAAAAACTAGGGTTTGTATTTCAACAATTCCATTTATTAAACCAATTAACAGCCCTAGAAAATGTCATGTTACCAATGATATATGCTGGTGTTAAACCTGGAGAAAGAAAAGAAAGAGCCACAGAAGCATTAATCAAAGTCGGTTTAGAAAAACGCCTCAACAATAAACCTACCCAATTATCAGGGGGACAACAACAAAGAGTAGCGATCGCTCGCGCCATTGTCAACTCTCCTGTTGTTCTCCTGGCTGACGAACCCACCGGCGCACTTGATTCTCATACGACCCAAGAAGTATTAGATTTATTTAGTGAACTTAATAGTAGTGGGATTACTGTTGTGATCGTTACCCATGAATCGGAAGTTGCGCGTCAAACTAAGCGCATTGTTTGGTTTCGTGATGGTGAAGTTGTTCATTCTCATCTTACTCCCAATGAATTACATCAAGTTGTTATATCTTAAGTTTTGGTATTGTTGAATACACCACCCAAATCAGGAGAAATTTGGCACCTCAACCTGAACCGCTTAGGTGGTAAAACAAATCCACAACACAGTCAATGGTCTCCCAGCCAAACTCCAGACCCCCAGTTTCATATCCCCGAAGATTTTGGTCGTGTGGTATTTTTAAGAATGGAGAGTCCATTTTGGCAAAGATAAAATAAATTTTGGCAAAACATTTATTCATTCTCACCTTACCCCCAATAAATTCCCTCAAAATGAATGCTATACCCCAATCCTTCCTTAACTGGGAAGAAGAACTAGACAGTGCCATTTTTACCTTTGACGATATTCAAGCAGAACTTAATTACAAACAAGCTAAAACCGCTCTCAGAAATTTAGTGAATAATCTGGATCTTTCTCCTGGGGAAAAATTAGGTTTAGAAGCCGAGATTCACGATTTGGAAACTATGCTAGATAAATTAGAAAGTATGGTAGTCCAAATTGCTGCTTTTGGGATGGTAGGACGTGGTAAATCTTCTCTTCTTAATGCTTTAGTTGGGGAAGAGGTCTTTGTTACTGGTCCTTTACATGGTGTGACTCGTGATGCTCAAATGGTAAATTGGAGTATTAGTGAAGAAGTTTTGGGAACTTTGAAAGCTACATTACCTAGCAATGGCCAATCTCAAGTAGAATTAATTGATACTCCTGGATTAGATGAGGTAGACGGTGAAACTCGCGCTGCTTTGGCTGAACAAATCGCTAAACAAGCTGATTTAATTCTGTTTGTAATTGCGGGAGATATGACTAAAGTTGAACAATTAGCTTTATCTCAATTACGAGAAGTAGGTAAACCGATAATTTTGGTTTTTAATAAAGTTGATCAATATCCTGAAACTGATAGAATTACAATTTACCAAAAAATTCGAGATGATAGGGTACGAGAATTACTTTCACCAGCAGAAATTGTTATGGCTTCCGCTGCTCCATTGGTGAGAATTGCAGTACAAAATTCTGATGGTACTAGGGGTGTAAAATTGAAAAAAGGTAAATCACAAGTTGAAGAACTAAAATTAAAAATTTTGGAAGTTCTCCACCGTGAAGGTAAGGCTTTAGTGGCTTTAAATACTATGCTTTATGCTGATCATGTCAATGAGCAATTGGTAGAACGGAAATTAATAATTAGGGAAGAAAATGCTAATCAGTTAATTTGGAAAGCAGTAATTACTAAGGCATTGGCCATTGCCTTCAATCCTGTTACAGTAGTTGATATATTAAGTGCTGTTATTATAGATATTTCCTTAATTTTAGGTTTATCTAAACTTTATGGTATCCCTATGACGGAAACTGGTGCTGTTAAATTACTCCAAAAAATCGCTGTGAGTATGGGCGGTATTGCTGCTAGTGAACTATTCGCAAATCTGGGTTTAAGTGGTTTAAAAACTTTGTTAGGAATCTCCACAACAGCAACCGCAGGAATGACAATTGGTCCCTATTTATCCATAGCTATTACTCAAGCTGGAGTAGCTGGTGTCTCTTCTTATGGTATTGGACAAGTTACTAAAGCTTATTTAGCAAATGGTGCAAATTGGGGACCAGATGGACCAAAAGCAGTAGTTAATCAAATTCTCTCAACTTTAAATGAAACTTCGATTTTAAACCGCATTAAAGATGAATTATTGAGGAAGGTTAAACTGAGAAAAAAAATTTCAAATTAATCTCAAATTGATGAATATAGCAATTCAAAGATATTTCTGTTAGTGGTGTCTCTCGTTCCCAGAGTGGAGAGTGGGAACGAGATAAACCAGGTAAATATGATTAAGGATGAGGGGAATTTTGGAAAATGGCTTGATTTTGAAACCAATCCTTACCTACCTGGATACTAATATCTGAGCCAATATTACCAGTGCTTTCTACGCGCACTTCCCCAAATCCCAAGAGACTACGTAATGATTCTGCACTATTTCCATCTCCTTGTTGGGCGACAATGTGAGTCACATCTAAGGGTTCTCCCCAGGGTTTAGAGATAAAAATATTGGTATATCCGGCTTTTTCCAATGTTCTAATTAGGGGACGCAACTGTGAGCGATCGCTCCCTGTACTGTCCTGAATAGCTACACGCAAACGACTAGGATCACTGGACTGTAGTTCTGTTTTTGCTTCTGAATCAAAGTGCTGAGATACTAATTTACCAATAGCTCGTCTATCTGGTACCCAGTAGCTGGCATCAAACTCACGATTTTCACTAAAGCGTCCAGGTAACATTAACATTTGCATATTTGAGCGACTGGTTTTTGAGCCAAAACCCACCAGTGCTATTAATTCCTCGACGGATAAGTTAGTATCAATATTTTCCTTAACAACATTGAGAATATCTGGTAATCTTGTGATAGTTGCCGGATTCAAAGTCTGTTCAATTAAGGCGCGTAAAACCATTTGCTGACGTTGAATTCGACCAATATCCCCCAATTCATCATGACGATAGCGTAATAATTGTAACGCTTGTTCACCGTTAAGATGTTGTTGACCTGCCTTTAAATTAATATATAAATGCTGGGAATCATCTCGATATTTCATATCTTTGGGGACATAAACATTAACCCCACCCAACGCTTCAATTAACTTACTAACTCCTAAAACATTAATGCGTACATAGCGATCTACCCCTATTCCGTCCAAGAGATTACTAACGGTTTTCGCTGTTAAAGCCGGACCTCCTTCCACATTAGCAGCATTAATTTTTTTCATTCCATGGCCTTCAATTTCCGTGCGGGTATCTCTAGGAACAGAGAGCATGACTATTTTGTTTGTCTCTGGATCAAATTTGATCAACAGCATGACATCAGCAAGACCGTCAAAAGAATTAATTTGGGGTAAATAGCGGAGACTTTTGCTCTCAATGGGGGGGTTCTGTACATCTGGTGGTAGTACACTCATACCCATGAGTAAAATATTCACAGGACGAGTTAATTGAGAAAATTGTAACCCATTTCCAGAGATGCGATCGCCATCAAATACTGCTTCTTCCTGGGGAGTAAGTTGAGCTTGTTGCAAAGGTGTACTTTCCCAAGAAACAGCTAATAATGCCCCTGCCAGCCCTGATAGTATGGCAATTCCCCCCATACCCACCGCAAACCATAACCACCGTCCCGATTTTGACGGGCGAGAAATTTTCACCCTATATTTAGCTTTGGCGGCTCTTTTTTGTGCGGCTGATGTTTTTTGACTAGTCACAGACTTCCTCTCACCTACGATTTTGAATAACGTAAATTTGCAGACTCAATACATCTAAAACAAATCAGACCATGATAGCTAATTTTTAATTAAGTTTGCTATAGGTACGGCCTAATTTCAATGATTATTTCTTGCTGTTAATTAGCTTGTATATTCCTTCTTATCTCTTCAAAACTTGCGCCCTGCACCCTCCGCCAAATTGCTAAATCCTGGTAAACGCGCAGATTTGCCTTGAATGACCCGAAAAATCAACCAAACGCTGACTAAAAAATAACCAGAAGTCAGGAAACTATTCAGGATTAATAGACGAAGTGTCAAAAAATCCGCAGCCGCCCCAGTAGTTAACAATAAATAACCTAACATCCATATCAAAGCCAAAGTGATAGACAAACGGCTCACAGTTAGTTGTTCTCGACTGCCTTGACGGGTGTAGAGAGTCCACAGGGACACGAGAAAGCCGATGATAGGAATCAAATAGAAAATTAGTTGTGTTTTTGAGGTATCTGTATCTTGTGCTGGCAGGTTATCCATAGTGGTTGATGTGATCATAAACTAGAGATGGTGAATAAAAGTCATCAAGTTAGAGATAATATTCTATAAAGAATAAATCGCCTGAGTTCTATAGTGTAATTATCTAAAAATGCAGACACGAAAGCTACTTAATTGGTGGCAAACACTGACACCATTGGCAAGATTTTTAGCAATTGCTCTACTTGCACCCCTATTAGTTCTCAATGGTTGGGCTATTGCCACAATTTTCGATTATTTTCACTCCCTGATCGTTATTTTAGTCGGAGCTTCCGTACTAGCCTTTCTCCTCAACTACCCCGTTAGTTGGATGGAAAACCACGGAGCTAAACGAGAACAAGTGGCTATCTTAGTGTTTTTATTAGCATTATCCATTTTATTAGCTCTAGGTATCACCCTGTTTCCTCTGGCACTGACTCAAGCCCAACAACTGGTAGCCCGTCTACCAGAATTAATTGACTCAGGACGTTCTCAATTAATGATACTCAATGATAAAGCAGAAAGCGCGGGTTTGCCAATTAATTTAGATGCTTTAGCCACACAAATTAATGATCGCGTTAAGGGACAATTACAGTCTATAGCCGGACAGGTCTTAAATCTAGCTGTAGTCACTGTTACTAGTTTACTAGATTTCCTGTTGACAATGGTATTAACCTTTTATTTATTACAACACGGCGGTGAACTGTGGCAAAGTTTAGTACAATGGCTACCTTCTAAATTTCGTGATCCTTTTTCTAATACAGTCCGTTTAAGCTTTCAAAACTTTTTTATTACCCAATTAATCTTATCCACCTGTATGGCTTCTGCTCTGATTCCCGCTTTTTTGTGGTTGAAAGTCCCTTTTGGGTTATTATTTGGATTGACGATTGGACTTATGGCTCTTATACCCTTTGGTGGTTCTGTGGGTATCGCCCTGACAACTTCTTTAGTCTCACTTCAAGATGTGAGTATGGGGATAAGAGTATTAATAGCAGCAATAATTGTACAGCAAATCCTGGAAAATCTGATCGCACCCCGGATTTTAGGTAGTTTTACTGGTTTAAATCCTGTTTGGATTTTAATTTCTGTCTTGACTGGAGCGAGAATTGGCGGACTTTTGGGGGTAATTGTAGCGGTTCCCTGCGCTGTGGTCATTAAAAGCATTATTAGCGCTATTCGTCCCCCAATTCTGAATCTTGATACAGAAAAATCTTTTACTAGTCCGTAATAGCTACACCCATAACACCAACAGAATTTGCGAAAATAGTAGGTTAACTTTCATATTTTATCAAAGGCATAAAGAATCAAGGTGACAAGGGTTCAACTTCCTAAATGGGCGGAAGTGTAACTAAATACACTTAATAACATCTCACCAGCGGATGCCAAAACATACCGTCTTCCTAAACTTACACCATAACGTCGTTGTAAAAAATTGCTTTGGATAGGATTGATTTTCTTATGGTTCATGTTTTACCTCTATTGTGTTTTGATTTTTACATCTTTGTCTAGTCAGATGTTGATAATGTACTATTTGTTCACTATCTCATGTCCAATTTGATCAATCCTTAACGGTTACAATTTTGGTAACGACTATCTATTTTACCTAATTCCTATGGAATCATAGTAAATTTCCCATTCTTGACCTCTACAAGTACAGACTGTCCTTGACGCTCTCTTTCTTTAGTAAACTGGAGCGCGTAACCTGATGTTTCTTTATTGTTAAGCTTAACCTTTTGTAATCTTTCTAATACCTTAGCCCGTTTATTATCTTGGGTATTATCTTTTGATAAAGCTTGAATAAAAGCCTGGGTCGCATCAAAACTGGTTGCAGTCCGCCAACTAATACCTCCGCCCCATTCTTTTCCAGATTTGTCAGCAAAAGCCCTTGCTTGTGAAGTTTCTCTAAACCAGGGAACTGATAAAATCATTCCCTCTACAGCCTTTCCACCTTTCATTAAGGTATCATTGCTATAAAGAGTGTGTCCACCTAATAAACCTAAAGGTGAATTATTATTCAGTTCTTTGTTCGCTTTAGTAAGATCAATTGCTGTATTAGTGTGTTCTGTATCTGGAAACAAGATAGCAGCTTCCGCTTGAAATTTATCGATACCAGTTATAACTTCTTCTCTTGGATCAAATTTTTCGTCACTTAAATCAATTGTAAGAAGTACCTTACCTCCTATTTTTTCAAATTCATTTGTAAATGCTTTTGTGATACTCTTGCTATAGGTGCTGTTAGGATTATTAAAAATCACGACTTTTTTAAACCCTAGATTATTAGTATGTTGAGCTAATTTTTTCCCAGCAATTTCATCAGAATCAACTACTCTAAAGAAAACTGGGTTTTTTAATAAATTACTAGTAGCAGTAGAGGAAATAATCGCTAAACCAGCTTTTTTATATGCTGGTATTACAGCTTCAGTAACATCACTAGAATTATGTCCAATTACTCCTAATATAGAATCATCTTTAACTATTTCCTCGACTACTTGTTTTGCTTCCTCTGGCTTATTGCTATCATTAGCAATGACAACTTTTAATAATAACCCGTTTGAGCCTTGATTATTATTAAGTTGATTATTATTAAATTGGTCTTGTGCTTGAGCTACACCACGTAATATTTCTTGAGCATTATCATTATTAGTTTTGCTGTCTATAGGTACAACCACTGCTAAACTCACGGAAGAACTATTTTGACTAGCGCGAGCGTTATTGTAGTAAATTAATACTTCTGGGTCGTAGGGATTTGCTGTTACAGCTTGTTGAAATAACTTAGCTGCTTCTTGATAATTACCATTTTTAAAAAATTCAATACCCTGGTCACGAAAGCGATTAGGAATATTAGGAAATAATGTTTTATCACCTCGACTAATTGTATTATTATCTGGTGCAAAAGAAGAGGAAGTTTTTAGTTCCTCTTTTTTGTTCGAGGATGTTTTATCACCTAGACTAATTGTATTACTATCTGGTATAGAAGCAGTATAGAGACTAGCAACAAAAATACTAACAGCAATTGTCATAGTAGTTGCAACTGTCGTTAAAATTATTAACGGGCTTTTTGTAGAAATATTGCTATTAACTGTTATTGACGAATCTGGTAAATATGAAAGATGTGCTATTGTGTTGCTTGTGTGATTATTCTCAACTATTTCTGGTACTTGGATCATCTCTTGCTGGTGAGAAATTTTTTTTTGCTCAAATTCATGAAATTGAGCGACTTGATCTTGTAGAGGATAACGTTTTATAATCCAACGACGCACCAATTCTACTTTAATTTTCTCTCCAGTCTCATATAAAAAACCATTGTCTACCAGTTGTTTTCGTGCTTGATTAATTAATTGATTTGTTTTGTCAATTCCCTGAATTTTTAGTAATTTTAGGTAGTCTTGTCCAGTTTCTTGAGCTTGTGCAATTGCGGAAAAAACGACTTTTTCAGGAATAGAAAAAACATCCCAAAACCAGGATAAACCAGCTTCACCGACTTCAATCGCTGTATCTACAATTATTTCTACGTCTGCACTGGTGATTTTAAAACTATTCTTTTCTCGCGCTCTGCTGAAAACAGCAAAGCATATTATTTGTGTACAATATGGATGTCCTGCGGATAGATTGAAAATCGCTTTGATAGCTTCTTCTTCATATTCAAGTACACCTTGGGCTGGTTTAGTAATTACTTCCTTGGTACTATCTTTATCTAATAATCCAATTTCTATCTTAGGCACATCTTCAAATATTTTCAGAATATTAAGTGTACTTGCTAAATGTTCTCCTATGGATACAACTATAAATAATTTATTATTTCTTTTAGTGATCTCAGATAATCTGCGGAAAATCTTTTTTGTAAATGTTTCTATGTCCGATGATTCTAAATCTTGATTAATTAAAGCATCAAATTCATCCAACAGTAAAACTAAATTTTTGTTTTCTAATTGTTGATAAACCTGCGGTAAAAATTGACGTTCAAAGATATTAATTTCTAATTCTAATTCTGTGGTTGTGGGTGGTGATATTCTAGTTTCTAATTCTAAATTATCTACAATTGCTTGAGCTAGTGCTGCTAAAATACTACTCCAGGGCTGCTGACTGTAAAATGATAAATCAAAGGTAACAAAAACAAACTCATTCACTTCCGCCAATTGTTGGGGAATACTAAGGATGATAGATGATTTACCAATACGTCTTTGTCCGTATAACAATAGTAATTGTTGAGACTGTTGAAGATTCTCTTGAATAAGCTTAAATATACTTTCTCGGCCAAACAGGGACTCTCGGTCAATAGGACGACCGATAATGTATGGGTTTCTGTGAAGGTTGGAAGTAATCATATTCTCATCTTACGTCTAATCTCTCATTGTAACTCATTCAATGGGAACAAATTTACCATCTTTAACTTCAACAAGAATAGATTGCCCTTCGCGTTCTCTTTCTTCTGTAAACTTGAGTTGATAGCCTGATGTTTCATTCTTGTCCAGGTTGATACTTGGTAATTTTTCTAACAAATTAGTTCTTGTGGCATTGTTAGATAGAGCTTTGATAAATGCTTGGGTAGCATCAAAGCTAGTTGCAGTACGCCAACTAATACCTCCGCCCCATTCTTGCTTAGACCTTTCGGCAAATGCTTTTGCTGGAGATGATTCTCTAAACCAGGGTATGGCAACAATTAAACCCTCTACATTCTTACCACCCTTGTCTAAGGTTTGGTTCCCATAAAGACTGCCTCCACCTAACATTTTTAACTCTTTTACTCGTCCGCTTTGGGGATCATTTTTGAGTCTGGCATTTCTACGGGTAATTTCTCTAGCAATCTTGATAGCAGTATCAGTGCTTTGTGTATCTGGAAACAACATAGCTGCTTGTACAAATTTGTCTTTACTATAGACAGTGGTGGAAATTTCGCTCCTCGCATCAAAATTGGTATCAGTTAAATTAATTAGGGGTTTACGAACCACCTCACCGCCTAATTTTTCAAAGCGATTAGTAAATACTTCTCTGATACTATTGCTATAAGGGCTGTTAGGATTAGCAAAAATGACTGCTCGTTTTAATTGCAAATTATTGTAAGTGTATTCTGCTAGTTTGGTTCCCGTGACTTGATCAGAATAAACTGCTCTAAAAAAAACAGAACTTTTGAGTAAAATACTAGCCGCCGTGGGAGAAATAATTGCTAAACCAGCTTTTTCATATTCTGGTAATGCTTCTTTTGTAGCATCACTAGAATGATGTCCAATTACACCTAATATGGAATTATCTTTAACTAATTGTTGTGCTACTTGTTGGGCTGATTTCGTGTTATCATCGTTAGCAATGACAATTTCCAGAAACCTATTATTTAAACCTTTATTGTCATTAAATTGCTCTTGAGCTTGTGCTACACCACGTAAGATTTCTTGAGCATAATCTGGGTCAGTACCTATGGGTACAACGGCGGCCAGTGCAAAGGGAGAACCCTGTTGACGAGCGCGGGCATTATTATAGTAAATTACTAATTCTGGATCATTTCGATTTGCTTTTATGGCCTGTTGAAATAACTTAGCCGCTTCTTGATAATTACCATTTTTGAAAGCTGCAATACCTTGGTCACGAGAGGGATTATTAATATTAGGAAATAAGGTTCTTTCACCTCGACTGATTTTGCCATTATCTGCCACACAAAAAACACCTAACTGTTTGTTTTCACCTGCTGGACAGGTTTTAGAAAGCTGTTGATAAATACCAAAGCCGAAAATAGATACAACCGCAGTTAAAGCAACAAATGCAATACGTTCTTTCATAATTACTGTGAATCGTTTCGGTTTGACTGTAGTTTTATTTGCTATGATTTGTGGTTGTAGGTTGGAGTTTTCTACACCTTTTAACTGAGATTCAAAAGCTCTAATTTCTGCCAATTTATCCTGAGATGATTGTCTATGGGGATCAATTTGTAAAGCTCGTTCATACTGTTGTCTGGCGCGAGTAAAGTGCTTATTAATGGTCAGGTCATGTCCTGATTTTTCTAATGTTTCTATAAAACCGTCTTTGCTTTGTTCTGGAGCAATTTTGTAGGCTTGTGCATACAGTTCTAAAACTTTATCTAAATTGTTTGTTTGGGAATATTCTGTAGCTTTATCAAATACAAGCTGTAAGACCATTTCCTGTTGATCATTAATAGAGTAAAATTTGTAAGCCCGACTGTAAAGTTTAAAAGCTTCGTCAAATTTTTCTACCTGTAAATATTCTTTGGCCAGAGAGGTTACAGTTTGAAAATTATTAGGATTAATTTCTAATGCTTCTTCATAAAGTTGTAATGCTATTTGCGGTTGATTTTGTGCTACAGAACAAAGATTCTTAACGTCTTGCTGATCAACTTCTGCTAATTTACTAATCTCATCTTTTAGCTGATGTTTCTGCAATAACCAACGCCGGACTAACTCAATTTTCACTCTTTTTAACTCATTTAAAAAACCATAGTCAACCATTTGTTTGACTACCTGAGTTAAGGAATCTGTGATTATGCCATAATGTTCTAGTAGTAGTCTGGGGTTATAGGAAACTTGATCGTCTTGCTCTTCTCTATGTTGAGCTTCTGCTGCTGCTGAAAAAATAACTTGTGCTTGAGGATATAAACCATCCCAAAACCATGCTAAACCACCTTCCCCTGTTTCAATTGCCTTATCTATGATAGATTTAACATCTTCTGCATTTATTGTCCTGATATCACGTTCCCGCGCTAACTTGAAAAGCTCAAAGCAAATTAATTGGGTGAAATAAGGATGACCTGCTGATAAATTAAATATCTCTATTATTGCATCTTGTTGATAATTAACAACTTGTCTAGGAGGTTGAGTAATAAGATTTTCAGCACTATCTTTGTCCAGAAAACTAATTTCTTTATAGGGTGATCCACGCAGTAAAGAAAGTAGATTTGGTAGTTCTTTGAGATGTCGTCCCACTACGGGAATAATAAATAATCGGTTTTGCCATTTTAACAACCATTGATTGATTAATCTGAAAAATTCTACATTACCTTCGTTATTTGCTTCACTTAAAACATCGAACTCATCTAACAATAAAACTAGCTTTTTTTCACCTAATATATTGTATATTTGAGTTAAAAAATCCTCATGGAAAATTGTAGTATCATCTTCTATATCTTCTGCTGTAGGAATAAGACTACTTTCTAATTCTATTTCTTCTCTAATTCTCTGTGCTAGATAGTGCAGAATTTCATTTATGGGATGTTTCCCGTTATCACCGACAAAAACCTGAACATCAAAATCAATAAAAACAAATTGATCCTGATTATCATTTATCTTTTGAGGAATTTGTTTGAGTACAGAAGATTTACCAATCCTTCTTTGACCATATAAGAGAATTATTGGAGCATTTTGTTGTAAATTATCTTTAATCAAATCAAATAAACTTTGTCTACCGAAAAATCTGTCTGGTTCATCAATAACACGACCTACAATATAAGGATTTATCCTAAAGTTTGGATTATTCATAATATTTTTATTCCTCACTGGTTATACACTTGGTTTTAAATAAAAATGGGATATTAATATTATCTATTTTCTGGAGAATTTACGCAATATATTACTAAAAATTTTTGTTTATTTTTGTGTAGGGATAATTCATGAATTACCCCTACTCTGTATTTGACAGCAGTAGGGTGTATTAGCCTCAGTGTAACGCACCTAAGATTTTGAGATTTGGGTAAGTCCTATCCAAATAATATGTCACGACCAAATTTAAGGAGGGATACAACCGTCTCTTGATGCTTATCTGACCAAGTAATTGCTTTTTTCATCTCCTCAATTTGTCCATGACTCATCAGATTGAGAAATACTTTCTCGCGTTTTGTGATTTCACTAGGTTTTGTATTCCAAATCTCCTGAATTACCCACTTTTTCATAATTGAAGAAGTGAATAAATATATCTTTTCCTGTTCTTTTGGGAACTTTGGTTTTGGCCTGATTTCCGAAACAATTACCCCCTGTTCTTCTAATTCAGTTAAACTGCGTTCATTTTGATTCAAGATGCGACCAATACCTTTTAAATCAAAGTCTTTCTGGTCTAAATGACCTTCTATATCTAACAAAACAATCAGCATTAACAAAGTTTTTTGTTGGTCATTACATCTTTTCCAAATTATTTCAAAAATCTGTTTAGTATCCTTTTCAAAATCACTATTAAATTTATTGATATCAACTTCTTCTTCTTGCTGTTGTGCTATGTTTAGTAAAAAACCTGCAATTTGTATTAAAGTCGGGTGATTACCAGTAATATTTCTAATTCCATTTCTTAATTCTGGTGTAAATACTGATAATAATTGCTCTGTTTCCTGGTAATCAAATTTTTTCAAAGATTGATACATATAGTGATTATACCAGGGAGAAGCATTTGGCCGCAGTGGTGGACCAATTTCATTGAGGCGCTGAAGTGAGGTGACAATCATGGTAAGTTTCCTGTTAGCACCATGAACGGCTAAACCACGACATTGAGCTAAAAATGTTTCTCTGTCAGATTCCGTATATTGGCCATTGGTTTCTAAGGCCGCGTCAAAGTCATCTACTAACAAAACCAGGAATTTATTTTTTTTACCTAACCTTGTTATAGCTTGACGTAGAGTATCATTTGTAATATTATTCCCTTTTAATTTTCTAATTTCTGCTTGTAGTTCTGGCTCATTTTCTAATTTATCATCCATAATCGTCAAAATTTCTGCCCAGAACTTTGCAGGAGTAAAGGGGTGTAAACTCTGACAATTGAATAATACAATTACAGCGGGAGATGAATCTAGTCTATATTCTACCCAGGTTTGGGGACAGGCAATTTTGTATAAGTAGGAAGTTTTCCCCATTCCTGGACCACCCCAAATAGCTAAATGACTGCGAGCATGAATTGTGTCAAAGGCGGCTGTGATTTCAGATTTGCGACCGATAAAATATTCTGGAGGAACTGGTATATGGGAGAAGAAGGGATTAGCCATAGTTCTGGAGATCCTAATTCTGACGTTATTAGCCATTATAGTCTATAATAGGAAGAATATAGGCTATATGCTGATGTTCCTGATTTATTAAAAAGTGCGGGGATCTGAGTGGATGTTAAATAGTTATCTAAGTATGATTTTATGCAATTAATACTCTACAGCAAGCCTGGTTGTCACATTTGTGAAGAATTACAGGAAAAATTAGCCCAAATCAAAACTCTGAATTTTGAGCTAGAAATTCGGGATATTACCACGGATGAAAATTGGTTTACAATGTTTGAGTATGAAATACCTGTACTGTATTTTGTCAACCATGAGGGTAAGGAACAAGCTATACCGCGTCCCTCACCTCGTCTCAGTGTCGAAGGACTGGAAAAATTCTTAGGTAAGTATGTAAAAACTTGAATTTGAGTATATTTACATTTTGTACCAGTCCCGAAAAATGCCTCCGAATTAATGCGTAAATATTTGGTAGTGAGGACTTTAGTTCTCTTAGAGAGAAACTATTTAAACAAAATCAGGGCTAAAGCCCTGACTACAGATCATAAATTATAG
This sequence comes from Anabaena sp. 54, assembly GCA_900299285.1. Classification (GTDB taxonomy): domain Bacteria; phylum Cyanobacteriota; class Cyanobacteriia; order Cyanobacteriales; family Nostocaceae; genus Dolichospermum. The sequence continues at coordinate 14,201 of OMJF01000271.1, forward strand.
GTTTTTGTGACACTTATGTAAGTCCTAAATCCAGCTTGTGATTGTAGTCAGGACTTTAGAGGATGTTTGAAAAGTCTAAGGGCGATTAGAAATCACATCTACACAGACAAAACCTGCCTACGCAGGTTTCAAATCCTTAATTTTTCGTTATTCGATCTACGTTGACTTTGGTTGTGTAGTAGCGATTTATAATCGCCTTCTTAGTTCTCTCTTGTGGACAATATTTAAACAAAATCAGGGCTAAAGCCTTGATTACAGATCATAGATTATGGGTTTTTGTGACAATTGTGTAAATCCTAAGTCAAGTTTGCTGAAAAATTTGTAAAGTTTTATTTAGAGAGCTAATTCTGTTAAGATTCTTTTCATAAACATTAAAATATATAACCAACCCCATGACATTATTAATAGTCGGTGCAACTGGCACATTGGGAAGACAAGTAGCCCGTCGCGCAATTGATGAAGGATACAAGGTCCGCTGTTTAGTTCGCAGTCCTAAAAAAGCAGGTTTTCTCAAGGAGTGGGGCGCTGAACTGGTACGCGGGAATTTATGTAATGCTCAAACCTTAACAGAAGCCTTGACTGGTGTAACCGCAGTTATTGATGCCGCCACATCTCGTGCCACAGATTCTCTGAATATTAAGGAGGTAGACTGGAATGGGAAAGTGGCGTTAATTCAAGCTGCTAAAGCTGCGGGGGTGGAAAGGTTTATCTTTTTTTCGATTTTAGATGCTGATCAATACCCCAATGTTCCACTGATGGAAATTAAGCGCTGTACAGAGGTATTTTTAGCAGAATCCGGATTAAACTATACAATTTTACGTTTAGCTGGTTTTATGCAAGGGTTAATTGGTCAATATGGTATACCTATTTTAGAAAAACAACCTGTATGGGTAACAGGTAAGTCTTCACCAATCGCCTACATGGATACTCAGGATATTGCTAAATTTGCTATTCGTGCTTTGAGTGTGCCAGAAACAGAAAAGCAGTCTTTCCCTGTGGTGGGAACTCGCGCTTGGGGTGCTGAGGAAATTATTAATCTTTGTGAAAAGTTATCTGATAGAGACGCAAAAGTTACACGAATGCCCTTGGCTTTACTAAGGACTGTGCAAAATTTCCTCCGCTTTTTTCAATGGGGATGGAATGTTGCGGATAGATTGGCTTTTACAGAGGTTTTAGCCAGTGGTAAAGCTTTAAATGCAGCAGATATGGACGCAGTATATACTGTATTTGGGCTGGATAAAGAACAAACGACAACCTTGGAAGTTTACTTACAAGAATACTTCAGTCGGATTATAAAGAAGCTGAAAGAGTTAGATTACGAAAAAGCTAAAGTTAAAAAGCTCAAAAGTAAAAAGACTCCTTTTAAACAATCTTCTAAAGCCAATAGTCAATAAGTTGGATTTTGGAGTTCTTGCTGAGGCGGTAATTCCTGAGTTCTATCGCTAATGAAAAGACTTTTTGAACAAATGTGAGGCTAATGGTTATATTGGTCAAAAATGTGTAACCATTAGATACAACAAAATCATCCCTTAAACTTGGATATTTAAGTGTGCCGAAAGCAGGCATTATCTACAACGACATTAAACCGATAGCGAGTAGTGTCGCTATCCAACTAAAAGACAAGCTCACTGCTGCTGGTTGGGATGTTCACATCACTGCGAGTATCGGTGGTATATTGGGTTATTCCCAGCCGGATAGCCCTGTCTTTCACACCCCTATCGAAGGTCTTACGCCCCCTGGCTTTGACTCAGATATGAAATTTGCAGTGGTGCTGGGGGGAGATGGTACGGTGTTAGCAGCATCTCGCTTAGTCGCCCCCTCTGGTATCCCCATGCTGACGGTCAATACGGGTCACATGGGATTTTTGACGGAAACTTATCTCAACCAGTTACCCGAAGCCATAGAACAGGTAATGGCTGATGAATATGAAGTAGAAGATAGGGTCATGCTCACGGTTAAAGTGATCCGGGGAGATATGGTGACATGGGAAGCTCTCTGCTTAAATGAAATGGTGTTACATCGAGAACCTTTAACTTGTATGTGCCATTTTGAAATAGCAGTGGGGCGACATTCTCCAGTGGATATTGCGGCAGATGGTATTATTGTTTCTACTCCCACGGGTTCTACAGCTTATTCGTTAAGCGCGGGTGGTCCGGTAATTACTCCTGGTGTCCCCGTTTTACAGTTAGTACCTATTTGTCCCCATTCCTTGGCTTCTAGGGCTTTGGTATTTCCCAATAGTGAACCGGTTAATATCTATCCTGTGAACATTCCCCGGCTGGTGATGGTGGTAGATGGTAATGGTGGATGTTATGTTTTAGCAGAAGATCGGGTATATTTAGAGCGATCGCCCTATAGCGCCAGATTTATCCGTCTACAGCCACCTGAGTTTTTCCGCGTTCTCCGGGAAAAACTGGGTTGGGGTTTACCACATATTGCTAAACCTTCTTCTGTAGAATTGCCTTAATTATGAGTAGTTAGTAGTTAGTGGTTGGTTGTTATTTCCAATCTATTAGTCATTACTGTGGTGGGTTTGTCGTAGTTAATAAGATTGAAGGACGCAAATATTTTGGAGAGGAGGTAAAAGCACGCTGAATGGTGAATTAAAACTACCTAGAGAGTTACGTCGAGAATTACGTGAATGAGAAAAAGTTAAAAGTTATTAAGCTGTTATGTCATGAATTTTTAACATATCAAGCGATCGCTTTTCGTATTCACATATCACAAAGGGTTGCACAGAATTATATCCAATAACTGAAAATGAAGTTGGGTATTGATGAAATTAAGCAAAAAGACATAAATTTTCACGTGATCTTAGGTCTTTATATATGACAGCACTTCACTAAAAATTATTACTGTTTTAATTGCGTTGGGAAACTTTCTCTAGAGATGTCACCAGAAAATTGGTAACTTGAGTTAGTATTATGTGAAATGTCAGTAGCACAGTAACAGATTATAACTCATATTGATAACAAATTACCGGCAAATGATAGCTATTCACAATCCCTCGGTTTTTGTTTTGGTGATTGAACCAGATGAAACTCTAGCTAATCAATTAGCTTTTGATTTGCAAGAAGCTGGTTATGATGCAATTGTAGCTCATGATGCAGTCCATGGATTACAATACTGTGACGATACTTGTGGTGTTCAAAACCGTAATCAACCTGCTTTAATTGTTATAGACCGGATGCTGATTGGAGAATCTGGATTATCTTTATGTAAAAATATCAGAAATATGGGTAATCGTTCTCCTGTCTTGATTTTAATGGCCAGAGATACAATAGATGATCGGATAGCTTGTTTAGACGCTGGTGCTAATGATTATATTCTCAAACCTTACCGTTCGGAAGATTTTCTCAAGCTGATTCATCTCTATCTCAAACCGGATCTTGATACCACAGAGCAATTACGCTTTGGAGATTTAGTTTTGGATATAGGAACGCGTCGCGCTATTTACAATAGCAAAGCTATTGACTTAACCATGAAGGAATTTGAACTATTAAAGTTCTTAATGGAACATCCCCGCGAAGTATTAACCCGGGAGCAAATTTTAGAGAATGTTTGGGGTTACGACTTTATGGGTGAATCTAATGTAATTGAGGTCTATGTTCGTTATCTTCGCCTCAAAATTGAAGAAGATGGTCAAAAACGCCTGATTCAAACCGTACGCGGTGTAGGTTACGTACTCAGAGAATCCTAAAATCCATAAACTGAAGAACATTTACAAATAAAATCTAAATTTGTGGACAATTTGGCAGAAATTAGGTAAAATATTTAAAATCTAAATCCCAGTAAATAAACTAATTGTCAACTGTCAATCATTAATTACTAATCACCCGTTCCCTCTTCTCTAGCAATTATGATTTATTGGCTCAGTTTATGTTCAGTATTACTTAGTATTTTGCTAATGGGCTGTTCACCAGCGACCACAGCTAAATCTCCTCCTGTAATATCAGAGTCTCCAGCCCAAATATTAGTAAATGCTGGTCAAAATTTGCCAATTTCAGCAATTGCGACTTTCCCTAAAGATGTAAAAATTGAGTTGGAAGTAGCAGAAACACCAGAACAGCAAATGATGGGTTTAATGTATAGGCCAACTTTAGCGGATAACCGAGGAATGTTGTTTATTTTTCCCTCGTCACAACCGGTAAGATTTTGGATGAAAAATGTTCCCGTTGCTTTAGATATGGTATTTATCAGAGAAGGTGTAATTGAGTACATACAAAAATCTGCTCCTCCTTGCATTAAAGAGCCTTGTCCTACTTATGGTCCTCCTGTACCTATAAATCAAGTAATTGAACTCAGGTCAGGACGAGCAGCAGAATTAAATTTAAAAAGAGGAGATTATATTAAAATTAATTTCGTTAGTCCCGTAAGTTATCAGTAATTTAACTGCTGATTATAGCGTTTCTGGCGTTGCATAATGACAGTATGAGTTATGTTTCGCGCCAAGGTGCAAAGGAAAAAAGATTTTTAATTTTCCGAATTTATACCTCCATTAGTCTATCACCATGCAGGCTACTAGCAACGACTTACTTTCCTTCTATTTTGTGTAAGTAATCTCTACAATAGGGTATCAATATACCAGACTTTTCGCCAATACTTAGTTTATTGTCAAAAAATATGAGGTGAACTAGCATAAATAACAGGGAAGAGGTTAACATTTAGTATTAGTCTGAATAAGATCAAGCTTTAGGTTTTCCTGGTTAAACTTACCACATTAGATACAAGTAGCAAAAATCTCTCTTTTGATATAAAACTTTGAAAAATGGTTATGGAGAAGCAATATTTTCTATATAACCTATCAATGTTAATCTACTTGCAGCAAAGTGACAAATAAAATACTGGTTACATAATACCCGCAAAATAGATAAACAATCTATAATTATACATTTCCCCCAAGGATGTGAGATACAAATGGTAATATCAAGATATTCTCGGCTGATTAATTTTCTCCAGGAAGATTTAGCAATTTCCACTGCTTCCTTGTCCGTAGCATTGCGTAACCGTGATCAAGATCCTGGTTCTTTAACAATGACTCTTTGGCAATATGGTTTAATTACTCTAGAACAGTTAGAACAAATTTATGATTGGCTAGAAACGGCATAGGGAAGAGGTGACAGGTAACAGGTAACAGGTGACAGGTAACAGGTGACAGGTAACAGGTGACAGGTAACAGGTGACAGGTAACAGGTGACAGGTAACAGGTGACAGGTAACAGGTGACAGGTGACAGTTAAGAGAGAACAATTACCAATTACCAATTACCAATTACCCATGACCAGCCTAATAACTATGAGCTAAAAACTTGTGCTGCTGCTGCTATACCAGCGCCGGGGGTGAAATTTTTGTGACCAACTTGTGGTAGAACAACTTCTAGGGAAGCGATACAGCTAAGGATATCACGATCGCTGACAAAACCCAAGTGACCAATGCGGAAAATTTTATTACTCAGATGGTCTTGTCCGCCTGCTAAAGCGATATCAAACTGTTTTTTCATCAAAGAGCGAATTTTATCTGTTTCGATACCTGGAGTGGCGACAGCGGTAATAGCCGGACTGGCACATTCATCGGCCGCAAACAAAGATAAATTTAAGGCTTTTATAGCCGCACGGGTGGCATTTTTTTGGCGTTCATGACGGGTAAATATGGATTCCAATCCTTCCTTTTTCATCATTCCCAGAGTGGTGTGTAAGGCCACTATTAAGTTAACCGGGGGAGTAAAGGGGGTAGTATTTTTAGCGGTGGCTTTGCGATATTTACCTAAATCTAAATAATATTTAGGTAATTTTGCGGTTTTGTAAGCTTCCCAGGCTTTGGGACTGACGGAAACAAATCCTAAACCGGGAGGAATCATGTAACCTTTTTGAGAACCGGAAGCGACTACATCTAAACCCCAAGCGTCTACAGGGACGTTGTAAGCGCCTAAACTGGTAACAGCATCAACAATAATTAAGGCCTGTCCATGTTCTTTAACGTGGCGGTTAATAGTTTCTAAATCATTAATCACCCCGGTGGAGGTTTCACTGTGGGTAATAATTACAGCTTTAATTTCCTTGTTGGTGTCTGCTTGCAGTTTAGCTGCAAATTGGTCTGGGTCTAAAGGTTGTCCCCATTCTGCGGTGACAGTTTCCACATTTAAACCAAAAGCTTGAGCGACTTCTACCCAACGTTCCCCAAATTTACCATTAGAACCAACTAAAATGCGATCGCCTGGGGAAAGGAAATTAATTATCCCCGCTTCTACAGCACCAGTACCGCTGACGTTTAACATCAGTACATCACTTGTAGTTTGATGTAGCCATTTCAGGTTTTCTGTCACCTCCCCCATCATACTACTAAATTCACCAGTACGGTGGCCAATGGGGTGTTTGGCTAATGCTAGTAAAGCTGCTTCTGGAACTGGAGTCGGTCCTGGAATCATCAACATCAATTTATTATCCATCTGTCTGTTATGTCCTAGTTGAAAATTTCAATACGATCCAAATTAACCCTTAAAGGGGATAAAAACACAAAAAATTTCCTAGAATCCTTTGTAGGGATAGTAGTTAAAAACCGTCAGGAGCAATCAACTTGATCTGCAAAATGATTGATAGACCAACGGTGATCAATCCTCATAGAAGAGGACTGAAAAATTTCTTCTAGTCGTTTTTGTTGGGATGCAGCTTTTCGCATGGTAATAATCAGTTGATTGACTTGATTGCGAAGGTCTTGATTTTGACCTAAAGAAGTCATGGTTTGCTTTTCCAAAAGTTGAAGTATCAGTTCGTAATGGATAGGAGAGGGTAAAGGAATTGGCTCCATGTAGTTTATTGTGAAGTTGCGATTTAGGGATTTTTTAATTTTCTTTTAGAGGATGTTTTAAAAGTTTCCGGCGATTAGAAATCGCTACTACAGAAACAAAGTCCACCTGCGTGGACTAACAGAAAATTAAGGTTTTCAAACCCACCTGCGTTTGGCTTGTGTAGACGCGGTTTCTAACCGCCAATATATTTATAATTTTAGACTTTTCAAACAACCTCTTAGTCAAAGTTTAGCTAATCCTTAACTAGTTGTTACACAGAAAATAAATAATTGCAGATCATGGGCTGTAATTAAGCAAACAGATTCGTAATTGCTACTTGAGGATCTGGTTGTTTCACTAATGATTCACCAATCAGTACAGCAGATACACCTGCTGTTTTAACTACATTTAAATCCTCTGAATGATGCAATCCTGATTCACTGACAACTAGAATATTTTTTGCTTGTAATTGCTCACCTCTAGCTGTCATTAATTCAGTAGTTGTTTGCAAATCAACAGTAAAATCTTCTAAGTTGCGATTATTAATTCCGATTAAAGAAACACCATCTAAAGCTAAAACCCGATCTAATTCTTCTAAATTATGTACTTCTATTAAAGCTGCCATTTTCAAGTTATGAGCAATTTTAATAAAGTATTGTAGATCTTGATCATTGAGAATTGCTGCTATTAATAATACTGCATCTGCGCCATTAATACGCGCCCAATACATTTGGTAAGGATAGATGATAAAATCCTTACACAGTAGGGGTAAATCCACTGTAGAACGGACTAAAGACAGATTTTCAAAACTACCTTGGAAAAATTTAACATCTGTCAGCACCGAAAGACAACTAGCGCCTCCTGCTTGATAAGATTGAGCTATGGCTACTGGGTCAAAATCTTTCCTCAATATCCCTTTACTGGGAGAAGCTTTTTTGACTTCAGCGATTAAAGCGGGATTAGTTTTACCATGACGTAAAGAAGCGATAAAATCACGGGTGGGTGGTACAGCCAGTGCTTGTGTTTGCAATTCCCGTAAGGGGAGCTTTTCCCGCATTCTTTCAACTTCTGTTTCTTTATGCCAGACAATTTCTTCCAAAATATTATTTGCTGCTGCACCCTCTATAGCGGATTTATATTCGATTATAGAAATATTAATGGCTGGGCTAGGTGAACGACGACGAATTTGCATATTAGTTGGTTATTGGTTATTGGTTATTAGTTGTTGGTTGTTGGTTGTCAGTTGTCAACTGACAACTGACTAACGATTAACTAACTAACGCGCGTTTATAAGCTTCATCTAGGACTTCTGAAAGGGTAGGGTGAGCGTGAACTTGGTAAGCAAGAGTTTTCATAGATTGACGGTTAGCAACAGCGGCTGAGGCTTCGTGAATTAGATCTGAGGCGTGGGGACCAAAGATATGTACACCTAAGACTTCTCCTGTATCTTGGCGGTAAATCACCTTTGTCATGCCATCAGTATCATTTTCCGCCAAAGCTTTAGAATTACCCTTAAAATAACTCTTAGTGGTGGCGATTTCAAAACCTTCATTTAAACCCAAAGCATGGGCGGCGGTTTCTGTCAAGCCCACATAACTAACTTCTGGGTGGGTAAAGGCGGCGGCGGGAATACTGCGATAGTCAACAGTTTTTTGACGACCCATAATATTCTCTACAGCAATGATACCTTGAGCCGATGCTGCATGAGCTAACATCATTTTGCCAGTAGCATCACCAATAGCCCAGAGATGGGGAACAACTTCCCCGTTGGCTAATACTGCCATATTATCATTAACAGGAATAAAATTACGGCGGTCAAGGGCAACACCAACAGATTCTAGACCAAGATTTTGGGTAGCGGGGACACGACCCGTAGCGACTAAACAAGCGTCAACTTCGAGAACTTCTAGATTTTCTTTAGTTTCAAAGTTAGCCAATTCAATGATTACTGGTGAACCCGGTATAACTTTTTTGGCGTAAATACCGACTTTGGTTTCAATATCGCGGGGGTTAATTAAGACCCGTTCTGCGAGTTTAGCAATATCCCGGTCAAATCCTGGCATTAACTCATTTAGAGCTTCAATTAAGGTAATTTCACAACCCAAAGCTGAGTAAACATCAGAAAATTCTAAGCCAATGTAACCACTACCAATAATCGCCACCCATTTGGGGAGAATTTCTAATTTAACGCCTTGGTCGCTGGTAAAGACTGTTTTACCGTCTACTTCAATTCCGGGGGGAACAAAGGGGACAGAACCGGGGGAAAGGATGATATTTTGGGCGGTGATGGTTTTCTCGCCTTTATCTGTGGTAATAGTGACTTTTTGCGTACCTGCTACCTTACCCCAACCTCGAATAATATCAACTCCCAAGCGTTTGAGACTGTTGGTTAGGTCTCCTTGAATTTTGGAGACGAGATTGTTAGCATGATTAGCGATCGCTTCTCGTTCAAACTCGACACTGCCAATTTGTATTCCCAATGACTTGAGGTGATGAGCGTTACGTAATTCTCTCACTTTTCCTGAAGCCGCCAGCAATGCTTTAGAAGGGATACAACCCCTGTTTACACAAGTCCCTCCCATATCTCCAGCTTCAATAATCGCCGTTTTCTGACCGCAACTGATAGCGTGTAAGGCAGCACCATGTCCACCTACACCAGCGCCGATAATCACTAAATCGTAATCAAATCCAGGACTCACTTTTATTTCCCCGTTTTCTTTGCCTATTATCAACTTAACTTTTTTTGTGAAACTTTTATGTTTGTGAAATCATCAAAATTATACCAGTTATCGGAGAAATGTTCAAGGAAACCGGAAATTCTATTAATTCTTTAATTTTCAATTAATTTCAGAAAATACCATTTGGGGAATTAATAAGTCATCTTGTAATTTTCCGATTCCTAAAAAATTGCCTTCTGTTTCGTAAACTCGCACAAAGTCGGGAATGGCAAGATTGAAGGGAATTTTTTGACCTTGACACCATTTTTTTGCTAATACTGATGGTAAATTTATTGATGGTAAATGTTGTAATGGTGCGTCTGGGGCTAGAGGTTGAAATCTACCTGTTTGCAGTTGGTTTTCTAAATCTGTGAATGTTACACTGTCTGGGATTTGAAAACCGCTGCTTTCTGTACGTATGAGGGCGGCTAGAGTACCACCTGTGTTTAATATACTACCTAAATCACGAGCGATCGCCCGAATATAAGTTCCTGCACCGCAAGATATAGCTACATCTAACTCAGGGAAATCACTATCTCGCCAATCTAATACCTGAATTTGAGAAATTTCTACTGTTCGCACTGGAACTGCGACCATTTCCCCTTTGCGTGCTAAATCATACAGGCGTTGGCCATCAACTTGAATAGCACTATAATTAGGGGGAATTTGCTCTATTTTGCCAATAAACTGGGAAAGTGCGGTTTTTACATTTTCTAAATCCCAACCGGGACAAGGTTTGGAGGTAATAATTTCTCCTTGTAAATCATCAGTAGTGGTCTGTACACCTAGACGAATAGTGGCTTGATAGGCTTTTTCTCCTGGTAAATATTGTAACAGTCTTGTGGCTTTACCCAAGGCTATAGGTAATACTCCGGTAGCTGCGGGGTCTAAAGTTCCTGCGTGTCCTACTCGTTTCATTTTCAGTAGTTTTCGCACTTTGGCTACACAGTCATGGGAAGTCCAGTCAAATGGTTTGTTTAAATTAAGAAAACCTTGCACAATTTTAGATTTAAGATTGGATATTTTTGTATTTTCACATAAATTGTCAAGTGCGAGATTCCCAACTTTTTTAGAAAGGAAATCTGAATTAGGAGGAAAATATTAATAAGTGAAGTAGAGAAATACCAATACCCAGTATCCAAAATCCACAGCGGACTATGATATGAAAAAGTTTTTTTTGACGAGGTTGGTTTTTATGAAAGTGATCATCTAAAACTGTTGCTAATTTAATATTATCAAAAGATTGAACCAGATTTAAACCAAGGGACTGACTAGAAATACTCTGAAAATAAGCGGCGTTAAGATAGGAAATATATTCTGGTTTTTTAGCTACATAAGTTTGAAAGAAAGGTAAACTTAAAGCATTCATATAACGACGGGCTTGAGAAGCATCACCTACCATGTCTTTAGGTAATGCTATTTGTGTACTTTCAGGGTTACTATTACCAATGGTAGAAAAATGAGTAGCACCAAGTAGCATGACTAAATATTTGTGGGGATAAGTAAGCCAAGAAAAAGGCAAAATCTGCTCATATAAAGCAGGGGCGACAGTATCTTCACTACTACCAATAATCATAATTGGGGTTTGAATTTGACTTAAACCAACTTGGCCAAAAATGGAACTGGTAATAGGATTAACAGCGATAGCGGCTTTGACTCTTTTATCTTGTAGATTATATTCTTTTTCTGATTGATTTGGTAATTCTAAAGCCCGACATTGCAATAGTAATGACATATTCCAAGTATTTTGTAACTTGTCTATATCACAGTCTTTTTTTAGTTGTTGAAAGTTAATTTTTGCTCCAGCTAAAGCTAATGCAGTATAACCTCCTAATGACTGGCCAAATACTCCTACTTGTTGAAAATTCAGCCGCTTTTGAAATTGCGAATCTGATGCCAATTGATCTAAAATATATTTTATATCTAAAGGTCTATCTTTAAATTCATGAGCTTGTATGACTGGGTTACTATTTATTAAGGATTTTACATTTTCTTGATCACTACTTGGATGATTAGGAATAACAACAGCAAAGCCATAATTAGCTAGGTATTTTCCTAAATAACGAAAGTTGCTACTGTTTAAACCTAAACCGTGAGAAATGACAATTATAGGGGCAGAATTTTGGGTATTAGGAATATAGATATCAGTGGGTAAATACCGATTACGTAATGAGTCAAATAACTTTAATGTTTGTTGTTGAATTGGCAAATTTGGTTGCTTAGGTAATTGAGATAAATTCTCTAGAGAAATGGTCGCTGCTTCTGAATTTGATGCTTGTGTTAATAAAGCGATCGCTTTTTGAGTTGCGCTGATCATTTGCTCTAATTCCCTAGCAATTCTCCAGCCAGAAACCACATCAATACTAATACTATTTTGAGGATATTTACGTAATAAATTTAATAAATTTAATCCTTCTGGTTCAGCAGCAGCGGAAATTAAAGCTGTACGTAAATTCTGAGATTCTGATTCTGGATAATAGGATTTAGTTTGAATTAATTCTGTCAACCTTTTTAAGATAAATTTCCCCTGTTGAGTGTTGAGAAATTCAGAAACTACAGCGGGACTAATTTTGACTGGTTGAATTAAAATTTTCCTTAATTCTTGTAGTGTATTTGTAGGAATATATTGATAATATTTGGCAAAATTTGTATTAACAAAACCATGGTTAGCATAGTTTTCTAAAACACTAATGGGGATAGAAATTTCTAATGCTGAATAAGCTGCATTAATTTGTGTTGCTGCCATTGCAGAGTTATTTATTCCCCATATTGGCAGCAACATTGATAAAATCAATAATAGGGAATTTTTTCTCAGGTTTTTGCCACAATTACCAAACATATTGATCGCTTAACTTTTATGGTGATGTTGTTGAGCGCGGCTCAATTTTGGTAGTTATTTGGACACCCTGATAAATTTATATTGTGATTTTCATGTATATTTATGAGTCAAATCAGAAATGGATAGAATAATTTATATTCAGATTCTAATTACCAGCATTTCTTTGAAGATCATAATAGATGAATGATTTATTCACATCAGTATTGATTATGTATTTTGACTGATTAATAAAATTTGAATAATGCTAATAAATCCTATTAATCAAAGTTACTTTTTATCTGAGTTTAGGGATAAAAATTGGTTTTCTGTTTTCCAGCATAAGCTAAAGATTGTAATAGTTGTTTTTTGTGATAGCTAAAAACACCAAATTAATACAGCTACACCCAATTATTGATATCATGGATAACGCTCCTGAAAAATTACTAATTGATGGCAATTTTTAGGCATCATTAATAATGACTAAATCGAATCAATTATTTTAAATAATTATTTTTACATCATAGTCAAGTACCAGGAATAGTTAAATACTTCTATCCGTTGGTGACTAGTCCGGGTAATATAGAAAATAAGGCATTGCTGAATTGAGGTATGAAAATCAAACATTCTAGTTCTTAAACTCTTACTCTGGAGCGTCCTTGAGCGCCTCTGCGTGAGAAAAAATCATACCTTCATTCACCAACGCCGAAAATGAATGTGAACTGATTTTGATGTTTATGTATAAGAGGTTATTCAAGAAGTCGCAAAATTTACTATCGATCTCTTAGGGGGTAAGTCCTCATAAAAAAAAGACAGAGATTTACCCTGTCCTGAAAATATGATATTTTAAGGTTTTAGGGGATATTCTCATATCCCTTTACTAAGGAGGCGTTAGGGGGATTTGTAAGTATCTAAAATCACAATCCAAAACTTTCCTAACAACCTCTTAGTGGTAAAACTTAGTAACGGTTGCGATCACCGCCATAATTACCTCGTCCACCGCCACCACGCTCTTCTTTGGGTTTAGCTTTGTTAACTTTCAAGACGCGTCCCATCCATTCAGCACCATCAAGAGCCTCAATTGCGGCTTGTTCTTCTGCTTCTGATGACATTTCGACAAATGCAAAACCTCTAACACGACCAGTTTCTCTGTCCGTGGGTAGTTGAACTCTTTTAACAGACCCGTATTCTTTAAAAACCTCCTCCAGATCTTTTACCGTAACCTGATAGGATAAATTACCGGCATAAATTGACATTGAATAGCTCCAGAAATCAAAAATCGCAGTTTGCACTACTAACCAAATATATAATACCCGTGATTAAGGTTTATTTCAAAGTTGGAATGACTAATTTTTGTTGTCAACAGTTTATAAAAAAAGATTCCCCCATTCCTCAAGAATTTGGGAATCTGGGTTGAGCAAAAATCCTACAATTTTACATCGGGGGGAAGCAGAACCTTATTAATTATATGAATCACCCCGTTGCTGGCTTTAATATCTGCTTTTGTTACTCTGGCGTTATCTACAGTGACTCGCCCCTTTCTGACTTGAATCTTGACTACAGCACCTGCAACTGTTTTGATCTCACCGGCTTTAATATCTTTAGAGGTAATTGCTCCAGGAACTACATGATAGGTTAGTATTTTAACTAAGGTGTCTTGATTTTCTGGTTGGAGCAGTTTTGCTAAAGTACCTTTTGGTAAGGCTTTAAATGCTGCGTCTGTAGGTGCGAATACGGTAAGTGGTTCTTGACCAGAGAGGGTTTCTACTAAACCTGCGGCTTTGATAGCTGTGACTAGGGTTTTCAAAGAACTGTTGTTACTGGCAATTTCGACAATTGTGCCTACGGTTTGTGTACGGGTAACGGGTGTAGTATGTTTAGCTGGAGGCTTGGTTTGTGCGAAGCTGGGGACGCTGATAAGAAGGGTGGTTGTAGCTATGGCGATACTAACTGTTTTACTGAATAGGGAATTCATGGTTTATACTCCAAAAATCGTCAAAATGTGATAACGCGGTTACTTCAACTTGACCATCAAAACTGTAACATAATTTAACAAGTGTCTGGTTACAACTATTCTGCCAGCATTGACAATAACTGTGCCTCAGTCAATTGGCTAATTCCTAAATTCTGGGCTTTCTCTAATTTAGAACCGGCATCTGCTCCTACTACCAAGAAGTCTGTTTTTTTACTAATTGAATCAGTAACTTTACCACCATTTTTTTGAATTAAAGCTTTTGCTTCGTCCCTTTTTAAGGTGGGTAATGTGCCAGTAATTACAAAGATTTTCCCGGCGAATTTTTGATTAATCTCGTCCACAGCTTTGGTTGGTGTGCTGTTTGCTAATTGTAACCCCATGGTTTGCAGACGGGAAATTAAAGTTTGATTTGCTACAGTATGAAACCATTGATACACTGATTGGGCAATTTCAGCACCGATACCATAAACGCCCGCAATATCTGATTGTTTGGCTGCTGTTAATTCAGCGACGGTGGTGAACTTCTCTGTTAATAATTGGGCGTTGACGCTACCTACATGACGAATGCCTAAACCATATAATACCCTAGACCAAGGTTGAATTTTTGAGTGGGCGATCGCTTTGATCAATTTTTCCGCTGATTTTTCTCCCATGCGTTCCAATTCACATAATTGATCTTTTGTCAATTCGTATAAATCAGCAACGGAATGTATTAAACCTTTTTCTACTAATTGATACACTAGTTTTTCCCCAACACCTTTAATATCCAAAGCGTCACGACTTACCCAGTGTTCGATTTCACCTTTGAGAATGGCGGGACAGGAAGCATTTACACATCTAGTAACAGCTTCTCCGGTTTCTCTGACTACCAGTTGTCCACAGACGGGACAATGGGAAGGCATAATAAAGGGTTGGGTGTCAGGGGGACGCAATTCTTTGATTACCCGAACTACTTCGGGAATGATTTCTCCAGCTTTACGTACAATTACGGTGTCACCAATGCGAATATCTAATTCTTCAATGCGATCGCTATTATGTAAGGTAGCACGGGAAACAGTTGTTCCCGCTAATTGTACGGGCAACATTTCCGCTAATGGGGTTAACGCGCCGGTTCTGCCGACATTGACTGTAATTTTTTTTACACGAGTTGGAGCTTCTTCTGCGGGGTATTTTAAGGCTATAGCCCAGCGGGGAAATTTCTGTGTAAACCCTAATTGTTCCTGGAGTTTAAAAGTATTTAATTTAACTACAACTCCATCAGTCATATAGGGAGAGTTGAGTCGTTCTGTATCCCAATACTGGTAATATGCGGCGACTTCAGAGATAGAATGACAGAGTTTATGATTAGTATCAATTCGGAAACCCATTCTTTGTAATAATTCCAAAGCTTCCCATTGAGTATTGGCAATACTGGAATCATCTAACCCGGTAATATGTAGAGTATAGGCGAAAAAATCTAACTGTCGTTGGGCGACAATACGGGAGTCTAATTGTCTTAAAGTACCTGCTACAGCGTTGCGGGGGTTAGCAAATACTTGTTCACCAGCTTTTTGTCTTTTTTCGTTAATTTCTTTAAATACCTGTAAAGGTAGAAACGCCTCTCCCCGTACTTCCACTTTGGCTATATTTTCTAAGCCGTCAAAATTCAAACGAAGAGGAATTGAGCGGATAGTTCTGACATTTTGGGTAATATCTTCACCCATTATCCCATCTCCTCTAGTTACACCCCTGACTAGAACGCCATTTTCGTAAGTCAAGGCCAAAGCAGCACCATCAATTTTTAGTTCAGATACATATTCTATTTCTACAAAATTATACGGATTTAATATGTGTCGCCGCCAACGTTGATCCCAATTTTGTAATTCTTCAATATTAAAGGCATTTTCCAGGCTGTACAGAGGAATATTGTGGCGGACTGAGGTAAAATGGGTTGCAGGTCTTTCGCCAACACGCTGAGTGGGACTATCGGGAGTAATTAATTCTGGATTTTTCGTTTCTAATTCTTGTAATTCTCGATACAGCCGATCATAAACTGCATCTTCCATTATTGGTGCATCTAAAACATAATAAGCGTAACTAGCTTTTTGTAATAAAGATCGTAATTCTTCTATACGTTTTAATTCAGGTTGATTTGAAATCATAAGTTTCATAATGAAGGAATTATATTTATTGACGGAAGAATACTGATATAAATGAACCACAAGGACGCAAAGAACGGTAAGAAAGAATAAAGTAGTAGCAGAACTTTAATTATAGAGAAAAACCATGATGCAAACTTTCACAAATCAGTCTCCTATTATTATCGCTCATCGGGGTGCAAGTGGCTACCGTCCTGAACATACTTTAGCAAGTTATGAGTTAGCAATTGATTTAGGTGCTGATTATATTGAACCAGATTTAGTAATGACTAAAGATGGTATTTTAATTGCGCGTCATGAAAATGAAATATCAGAAACTACGGATATTGTTGATCATGTTGAATTTGCTCATTTAAAAACTACTAAAATCATCGATAGTGAAATTAAAACAGGTTGGTTTACGGAAGATTTTACCATAGCACAAATCAAAACTTTAACGGCTAAAGAACCTATTCCCAAAATTCGTCCTCAAAATGCAATTTATAACGGAATGTTTACTATTCCCACTTTTACAGAAATCATTGATTTAGTCAAGGATAAAAGTGAAAAAATTGGTCGCAATATTGGTATTTATCCAGAAACCAAACATCCCAGTTATTTTCAAGAGATTGGTTTACCATTAGAAGCGGCTTTGTTATTGAATTTACAAGACATTGATTTACCAATATTTATTCAATCATTTGAAGTGAGTAACCTCAAAGAATTATCTCAGAAAACAGATTTACCATTAGTACAATTAATTAATGATATTGGTAAACCCTATGATTTTGTTATAGACAATGATCAACGTACATATAGAGATTTATTAACACCAAAAGGGTTAAAAGAAATTGCCGAATATGCAGAAGCAATAGGGGTACATAAGAACTTATTAATTCCCAGGGATATTCCTGGTAAATTATTATCACCAACATCCTTAATTATAGATGCTCATGCAGCCAATTTACAAGTTCATGCTTGGACATTTAGAAATGAAGATTTTTTCTTACCTTTAGAATTACAAGGAAATCCTCAAAAAGAATATGAAATATTTTTTAATTTAGGAGTAAATGGAGTATTTACTGATTATCCAGAC
Organism: Anabaena sp. 54; assembly: GCA_900299285.1. Taxonomy (GTDB): domain Bacteria; phylum Cyanobacteriota; class Cyanobacteriia; order Cyanobacteriales; family Nostocaceae; genus Dolichospermum. Next base: position 31,704 of record OMJF01000271.1, read on the forward strand.
CTAGCTATAAAGCAGAAATATTCCCAACTTAATCAAAAATAAATAATGAATCTATCCCCTGATCAAAATCCTAAAATTCATCCATCTTTATCTGCGTTTAATTATTCTTAACCCTTAGTCAAAAACCATGAATAAATCATCATTAAATCGCTTAACTGAAATTGCCCAAATATTTCTCAAATTAGGTATAATTGGCTTTGGTGGACCAGTAGCCCATATAGCCATGATAGAAGATGAAATAGTCAAACGTCGTCAATGGTTAACACAAGAACATTTTCTAGATTTATTGGGTGCAACAAACTTAATTCCCGGTCCAAATTCCACAGAAATGGCTATTCATATAGGATACATTTATGCAGGGTGGTTAGGATTAATTGTCGCTGGAGTTTGCTTTATTTTACCTGCGGTTTTAATTACAGATTTCTTGGCTTGGATATATGTTAGTTTTGGGACATTACCGCAAATTGTACCTTTACTTTATGGAATAAAACCCGTTGTTTTAGCAATTATTATTAATGCTGTTTGGGGTTTAGGAAAAAAAGCAGTAAAAACGCGAAAATTATTGATAATTGCTACAGTTGTGGGATTAATAAACCAATTTACTGAAATCAACGAAATTGTGGCTTTATTAATGGGAGGAATATTAGGAATGATTTGGTTAACTAGTAGTAATCAAACTAACTTAATTATTCTGGGTTTAACCACAGGAACGTTTTTAGAAACAACCCCAATAAGTACAGTTATCAATAATATAAATAATATCAATAATCATGTATCTGTACCTTTATGGAAATTGGGTTTATTTTTTTTAAAAGTTGGTAGTGTCCTATTTGGAGGTGGTTATTTACTAATAGCATTTTTACAAAAAGGACTAGTAGAAGAATATGGCTGGTTAACACAACAACAATTATTAGATGGTATTGCTATTGGACAATTTACACCAGGTCCAGTGCTTTCTACCGCGACATTTATTGGTTATATAATTGCTGGCTTTCCGGGAGCAATTGTAGCAACTGTGGGAATTTTTCTCCCTTCATTTTTATTTGTTGCTATTTTAAATCCCTTTATGGATACCCTGCGTAAATCATCTTGGACAAGACCATTTTTAGATGCTGTTAATGTTAGTGCTTTAGCCTTAATGACAGTAACTACAATACAATTAGGAATAGCTACCTTGATATTACCCAAAACTGATTCTATAGATTTTTTAGGTTTAGGAATTGCTGTTATTTCCGCAATTTTAGTCATTCGCTACCACATTAATAGCATTTACTTGATTTTAGGTGGTAGCATTATTGGTGGGAGTGCTTTAATCTTAGGTTATCTTAGATAAGAACATAATTACCTGACCACGAAATTCATACTTTTAACAAATTTTATGGTGCTACAAGTAGAAAACAACAGATACGAAGAGAAAACCCAAGAAATTGCTAGACAGGTTTTAGGTGCTACCCAGGAAAATCGCTCATTTTTAGCTGCTTTACGCGACCAAATGCGCTGGGACGATAAATTACTCGACTGGGCTATGAGTAACCCCGGTTTACGAGTACAATTGTTTAGATTTATAGACACTTTACCCGCTTTACATAGTAAATCAGAAATTGCGTCCCATTTACAAGAATATTTGGGAGATGAGTCCGTAGAATTACCAGCGGCTTTAAAAGCAATTTTAAACTTTGCTAACCCGGATTCCATGGCCGCACAGGTAGCAGCGACAACTGTGGGAACTGCTGTGCAAACTTTAGCACATAAATATATTTCTGGCGAGAATATCAAACAAGTCATCAAAACCGTTGAAAGACTGAGAAAAGATAAAATGGCTTTCACCATTGACTTACTTGGTGAAGCGGTAATTACGGAAATAGAGGCACAATCTTATTTAGAAAGATACCTGGAATTGATGCAGCAATTGGTGGAAGCATCGCAAAATTGGGCGAAAATTCCAGCTATTGACGAAGCTGACGGCGAAAATATCCCTAAAGTCCAGGTTTCTGTCAAATTAACGGCGTTTTATTCCCAATTTGACCCTTTAGATGCTGAAGGTAGTGAAGCGAAAGTAAGCGAACATATTCGGACTTTACTCCGTCGTGCTAAAGAAATAGGCGCAGCAGTTCATTTTGATATGGAACAATACGCCTATAAAGATATTACTTTCACTATTCTCAAAAAACTTTTACTAGAAGCGGAATTTCGTGAACGCACTGATATTGGTATGACCATTCAAGCATATCTGCGCGACAGTGAACAGGACGCTAGAGATATCATTGCTTGGTTACAACAGCGGGGTTATCCTCTTACTATTCGTTTGGTTAAAGGTGCGTATTGGGACCAGGAAACCATCAAAGCCGCTCAAAAACATTGGCCGCAACCAGTTTATCATGATAAAGTCGCCACAGATGCTAATTTTGAAGTTATTACCCAGTTATTACTAGAAAATCATCAGTATCTCTATTCTGCCATAGGTAGTCACAATGTGCGATCGCAATCTCGCGCCATAGCTATTGCGGAAGGTCTTCAAGTTCCCCGTCGTCGTTTTGAAATGCAAGTGCTTTACGGCATGGGTGATAAAATAGCCAAAGCCTTGGTAGATAAGGGTTATCGCGTCCGGGTCTATTGTCCCTATGGTGACTTATTACCAGGAATGGCTTATTTAATTCGCAGATTATTGGAAAATACCGCCAATAGTTCCTTTTTACGCCAAAATCTGGAAAATCGCCCCGTTGAGGAGTTGTTAGCACCACCAATACCAGTTCTAAATTCCCCCTCGCTTGCGGGGGGGACCAAGGGGGGGTTCTGCGGTGTTGCGGATACTGATTTTGCAAAGGAAGAAAGCAGGGATAGTTCGCGTTTAGCCTTTGAGAATGTGCGTCCACAGTTGGGTAAAACTTATTTACCTTTCATTAATGGGGAATATATAAATACGACAACTTTTGTTGATTCTCTTAATCCTTCTAATTTTAGTCAGGTTGTTGGTAAAGTAGGTTTACTTAGCATTGAACAAGCTGAGGAAGCAATGAAATTTGCTAAAGCTGCTTTTCCCGCTTGGAAGAAAACTCCGGTTAAACAACGTGCTGATATTTTGCGTCAAGCTGGGGCGTTAATGGAACAAAGACGCGCCCAACTTTCGGCTTGGATAGTTTTGGAAGTAGGAAAACCCGTTAAGGAAGCTGACGCGGAAGTTTCGGAAGCAATTGATTTTTGTCTTTATTACGCTGAAGAAATGGAACGCCTTGATAAAGGTATAATTTACGATGTTATTGGGGAAACTAACCGTTATATTTACCAACCAAAAGGAATCGCTATTGTCATTTCTCCTTGGAATTTTCCTTTGGCTATTGCTTGCGGTATGACCGTCGCTGCTTTGGTTTCAGGAAATTGTACTCTACTCAAACCTGCGGAAACTTCTTCTGTAATTACAGCAAAATTTACAGAAATATTAATAGAAGCTGGAATCCCTAAAGGTGTTTTTCAATACGTTCCTGGTCAAGGTTCTCAAGTCGGCGCTTATTTGGTAAATCATCCTGATACTCATGTTATTGTTTTTACTGGTTCTCAGGAAGTAGGCTGTAGAATTTACGCAGAAGCAGCAATCTTAAAACCTGGTCAAAAGCATTTGAAAAAGGTAATTGCGGAGATGGGAGGCAAAAATGCCATCATCGTTGATGAAAGTGCTGATTTAGACCAAGCTGTTGTCGGCGTTGTGCAATCTGCTTTTGGTTATAGTGGACAAAAATGTTCTGCTTGTTCACGGGTAATTGTGCTTGAACCTATTTATGATGCGTTTGTAGAACGGTTGGTAGAAGCTACAAAGTCTTTAAATATTGGAGAAGCGGAGTTACCCAGTACCCAAGTTGGTCCGGTAATTGACGCTAATGCCCAATCTCGCATTTTAGAATATATTGAAGAGGGCAAAAAAGAAGCTAAATTAGCTTTAGAGTTACCCGCACCCACCCAAGGATATTTTATCGGACCTGTGATTTTTTCAGAAGTACCCGCAAATGGAGTTATGGCACAACAGGAAATATTTGGACCTGTTTTAGCGGTAATTCGTGCTAAGGATTTTACGGAAGCTTTAGAAGTTGCAAATAACACAAATTACGCTTTAACAGGTGGTCTTTATTCTCGCACGCCTTCCCACATTGAACAAGCGCAAGAGTCATTTGAAGTAGGGAATTTATACATTAACCGGAATATAACTGGTGCAATAGTATCTCGTCAACCCTTTGGTGGGTTTAAACTTTCTGGTGTGGGTTCAAAAGCCGGTGGACCAGATTATTTATTGCAGTTCCTAGAACCAAGGAGTATTACAGAAAACATCCAACGTCAAGGTTTTGCACCAATTGAAGGTAACGAGTAGTTAATTTGTAGGGGTAATTCATGAATTACCCCATTTTGAAATAACGAACCGCAGAGGCGCAGAGGAGACAGAGAAAATACACAGAGAAAATAAGGTTTAAGAGATATTTTTTTTTGGCAGTTTTCAATATCAACATCCTGTAAATCCTAAAATCCTGGATATCCTGATTCAGACAAATGCAAATTTCATCACCAACAAACCATCTAAAAATTACCATCCTGTACATCCTTTAATTGGTGGATATCCTGATTCTGACAAAATTTATATCCCCAACTTCTTTAATTATGCTACACCATAACCAGTATAAGGACGTTTGTAGGGTGGTTGTAAACCAAAAACAATATCTTCTTTTGGTACTCCCATATTCACAA
>OMJF01000272.1 GCA_900299285.1 Anabaena sp. 54
AAACCTTCAACAATAGTCTGATTATTGGGACTAAGATTAATCGTGGGTAACTGACGATTGCCAAAATTGATGCCAGTCAAATTTTGCCCCGCTGTCAAGTTGATAGCATAGGGAGTGGTAGGGGAAGGGGGGGTTTGTATCCAGCCTGTTTGATTCACTTCCCGAATGGCATATTCTCCTGGTCCTAAGTTGCTGAAGGTATATTGACCATCAGCGTTAGTCACAGTGGAAAGTTCCCAAGGATCTAATTGTCCATTGGCAACACTATCAATGTAAATTGTCCAACCGGCTAGGGCTTTTTCACCTGCCTCCCAGATGCCATTGGCATTAACATCGTTCCATTTACTGCCTTTAATGCTTCCCAGTGGAGTTTTGGTGCCTCCATTTTGAAGTGCCAAGTTCGCTGCCTGCTTTGCTCCTTTAAGAAAGCTTTCATCCCCCGCCACCACAAAATCTAAAACCGCACCATTTAAAAAAGCACCTTCAGCAATACCAAATTTCCGTCCATTTGCGAAGGCGTTTGCTACTCCTTGGGGATTTTGTTGCGCTAAAGTTGGTAAGGAGACATAATTAGCGGGAAAACTTTTATCAGCAAATGTCTGTGTCCCGAAAAGGGATTCTTGCTGAGTAATCCGCCAACTATCCGCATAAGTTGTATGTATTGTTTGAACAGTGGGATTAGGTCCCAAGTCTGTGCCATTACGCAGAGCAAAATCATTGGTACTAACCCCATCACCATTACCTAAAAGCCCTTGAAGTACCCCAAAACGATAGTCAGCGGGATCGACATAAACATCCATGTAGCTTCCATTGTCAGTGGCGATGACTACATCATTATCATCGGCTGTGGATAAATCACCGTCTAGTCCAGCATAGGTGAAGGTGTACTGATTACCTGAACGCTGGATTTTGCTACTACTCAGAAATACACTTTGACCACTTGCTAAATTATAGGTCACTCCGTCAATTTTGAGTTCTTGACCAACTGCAAGCTCTGAGTCATAAACAACATTGTAACCATCTATCGTTGTGGCAAAAGCTGTGTTGACAGAAACAGTTGTACTTGCTCCCCAAGGTTTTTGACGGGTTTGCACTTGAAAATCATCTATCAGAGATTTGACAAGAATAAACTCCCCAACTGCTTGAAAATCATAGGGTTTTCCATCAAAATTTACGAGATGCACATCTCCCCAACCGTGACCTTGACCAACTACAGGGTTAGAGGTGAAAAAGATGGAAAAATCTTGGGAGGCACTACTACCCAGTGAGCCACCAACAAAGACGTCGTAACTGCTGGAAAATGGAGGATAGGTAGTAGGAATCTCAATCTGTTGAACGTATTCAAATGCACCTAGACCCGTAAGCACCTCACCAGTCCAACCTGTAGTATTCTCTGTTCCTACAAATGAATTAATACCGATGGTAAATGGAGTAATAGTTGCTCCAGATGGACTTGTAGGAACTAACGAGAGATTTAACATAGGATCTGAATCGGTAGTGCTAGGAGTTCCCGTCCAAACAAGAGTAACTTTGGAAGTAGTCATAGAACTAGAACGAGACATTCTGCCCATATTTAGAGGCGCACCAACGAACGTATCCTCTGCAAATAAATGTCTGCTAGTTGTCGTGAATGGAAGAGGTGATAGGAAATTAGTTGCAGTAGTTGTGTTGGAGTAAGGAGGAATTGAAGAAGGTGGTGTCCAGATAGCAGGTGTTGAACCCCCAATGGTGGACGTGGCAGTGTGGATAAGCAGTCCTTTTACCGTGGAGTCAAGTGGAGTAATGGTCGTCGTCAGTCCAGTAGTAGGAGGAGATCCAGGAACAAAACTACCAATTTGATTGTAAGGTAGATTAGGACCGGAGGGCAATATTACATTTTTGAATCGCGCCCTGAATACGCCAGGGTTAATCGTTTGTACATTTTCGTAGTAAAAGGCGTCCAATACATCTCTAACCTTGAAAGGTCCGCTAGCGCTGGCGGTAAAGTTGAGATCAGATAGAAACATCGTAGCCTGTTCTACCTCAATACTCTGGCCACCTACGGTAATTGTTGCCCAGTCATTCTCACCTTTTAAAGCCTGTAATGTCTCAGCACTGAGAATATTACCACGCACCAGGTTAGAAAAAATGTCTCCCTCATCACCAGCACTATCGGTCTGATTGATTTGAGCATCTACAAAATGCCCGTATTCTTCTAATAAAACCGCAATAATGTCTGTATCCGTAGCTGTATCAAGAAAATTAGCAGCGAGATAGATCTTATTCGTGCTAGTCCCATAAGCACCACTAGCGTTACCAAGAATGCTACTATCCAGAACTTCAATTTGCGGAAATGAACTAAAATCACCTGCAAGCCATTGAGAACGGAGATTTGTGGCTACTGTATGGTCATACTGTGCGCCAAAAGCTATTTCGAACAAATTCCAGAAGTTATTTAAACCAGCAAAGTTTTTCAGTTGGTTATAGGTCTGGTTGAGAGTATTCCAAAGAAGATTAGTCATAACATCCTTTCCATCAACTACTTGTTTGCATTGAATTGAGCAAGACTTATGAGACTGGCACTAGCGATCGCCCAGATACATGAAATTAATCGCTATGTAGTAGCGTAGACGGTTTTTGGGGCAATAAATTTTTGAGTAAATAATTTTTAACATAAGATTTAATTATCTAATTATTATGTATTTAATATTACTTTATTTTTCTATGTAAATCCTAATTAATGACTATTTAATTAAGAAATGTAACAATATAGAGGTTAAAACGGCTTACCATATTGACAACCAGGAAAAGAACAGATAGAGTGATAGACATACCCGGGTAAGACCACTAAAAAGTGATATGCAAACTAAGCAAAAGGTTACGCTATATTTGTCGCCAGAATTGCACAGAAGACTGAAAATTCGTTCTGCGGTTGACTCAGAACCGATGTCAGATATGGCAGAACGAGCGCTCAATTTCTACCTGACGAACTCAGAAGTAGTAGAAGAATTAGAAGCGTCTTCTTATGGGCGAACCCATCGGCTTTATTCCTGTCCCACTTGTGAAACTTCACTGGTGTTACGGAATGGAGAACTAGTGGATTTGGGTAATCCAGCGGGAATAATAGGTGAGGAATGTCTACCTATTGACAACAGAGAAAAAGATCAAACCCATCCTAAGAGTGAGGAAGAATTAGTCCCTTGCTAGATAGGAATTGTTAATGATTAATTCATAGTATGGCTTCAGGCCAGGCTACCGTTATTAGTGCTGTCTCTATAAGGTCTCAAGTAGGTCGATAGTATGAAAGAAGAGCTCAATATTTTAATTCAAGCTCAATACCCTTTAATCTACCTTGTGACCTCCGAGGAAGAACGGGCAGAGCAGGCAATTTTTAAAGTCTCTCAAGAGTTAAAGCCCCAAAGGCGAGTATATGTGTGGACAGTAACTCACGGTATCGTCGAGTACGGTCAACCTCGCAGTACAACCCAACACAATACTGTTTCTCCCGAAGCAGCGATTGATTGGATAATTCGTCAAAAAGAAGCCAGTATATTTATTCTTAAAGATTTACATCCCTTTATTGATGCGCCAGCAACAACTAGATCGCTCCGGGACGCGATCGCTAGTTTCAAAGGAACGCAAAAGAACATTATTTTAATGTCTCCTGTGCAACAAGTTCCCATCGAACTAGAAAAAGAAGTTGTTGTTTTAGACTTTCAATTGCCTGACATGGCTGAGTTAAATAAAGTTTTAACTGCCCATCAAGAGCAAAATCGGGGACGAAAGGTAACAACCGAGGCGCGAGAAAGGCTACTTCGAGCGGCTTTAGGTCTAACTAAAGATGAAGCTGAGAAAGTATACCGTAAAGCACAGGTAACAACGGGGCAATTGACAGAAAATGAAGTTAATATAGTCCTGTCTGAGAAAAAACAACTCATCCGCCGTAACGGTATCTTGGAATACCTCGAAGAAGATGAAACCATTGATGCCGTGGGTGGTTTGGAAGAATTAAAAACCTGGCTAACCCAGCGCTCGAACGCCTTTACCGAAAGAGCGAGAGAGTACGGGTTGCCCCAACCAAAAGGGATGTTAATTCTCGGTGTTCCTGGTTGTGGTAAGTCACTAATTGCTAAAACTACCTCCCGTTTATGGGGTTTACCAATTCTCAGATTAGATATGGGGCGGGTCTATGACGGCTCAATGGTGGGTCGAAGTGAAGCCAACCTGCGGAACGCCCTGAAAACAGCAGAATCAATTTCCCCCGCGATTCTGTTTATTGACGAATTGGATAAATCCTTTGCGGGTAGCGGTGGTTCTGGCGATTCTGATGGGGGGACATCAAACAGAATTTTCGGCTCTTTCCTCACCTGGATGCAAGAAAAGAGATCTCCAGTGTTCGTAATGGCGACAGCTAACCGGGTAGAACGTTTACCCGGAGAGTTTTTGAGGAAAGGTCGCTTTGATGAAATATTTTTTGTGGATCTGCCCACACCGGAAGAACGTCAGGATATCTTTAGTATTCACCTGACCAAACGCCGCAAAGATATTGCTAGATTTGATTTAGGACAACTAGCAAAAATGTCAGACGGCTTTTCTGGGGCAGAAATTGAACAGGCGATCGTGGCGGCTATGTATGAAGCCTTCGCCCAAGATCGGGAGTTCACCCAATTAGATATTATTGCTGCCTTGAAGTCTACTTTGCCGCTGTCACGAACGATGCAAGAACAGGTCACAGCTTTAAGAGACTGGGCCAGACAGCGTGCTAGACCCGCAGCCTCCTCTGTTGCTGAATATCAGCGCCTGGAGTTTTAAAAGCTTTCCTCTGCTGTATCAGGGGGAAAGGTTAGTCACAAGACTAACAGTTAGAAAAAAGCCGTTCCCAAATCATGCGGCTTTGCTGAAAAAGAACCGTTGTCGTTTTTCTCATCAATCTTCTTATTGGAGGAAACCCAAATGTCTCACTTTAGCACTCTGCGTACCAAGATCACCGATGCCGAAATTCTCAAATCTTCTTTGCGTGATTTAGGTATCACTGTAAAGACTGAAGCTGATGTTCGTGGTTATAACGGTCAGCGTTTACGTTCCGACATCGTTGCTGTATTGGAAGGCGAGTACGATTTAGGCTGGTCTCGTAACAGTGACGGTTCTTTTGACCTCATTGCTGACCTTTGGGGTGTTGCTAAGAAGCACAACCAGACCGAGTTGATCAACTCCATTAATCAAAAATATGCCGTTAACAAGACTTTGGCTGAAGTAAAACAGCGCGGTCTGCAAAACGCTAACGTTAAGTTGGTATTGCAGTAACAATTTCTCTAGCGCGTTCCCAAAGTGAAACGGGTTAACCTACTAATAAGCGGTTAGCCCGCTTTTTTTGTCTGAATTAGTAATTTATCAATATACTACTATTATTAGTTTATGACATGGGAGATTTCATTTCATGAAGAGTTTCTATCTGAATTTTATGATCTAACCGAAACAGTACAGGATGAACTACTGGCACATACCAAATTACTTGAATCTGAAGGATCGCTATTAAAAAGACCTCATGCTGATACCCTGAAAGGTTCTCAGTATAAAAATATGAAAGAACTTAGGTTTTATGCAGATGATGGTGTGTGGAGAATAGCTTTTGCTTTTGATCCACAACAGAAAGCAATATTACTAGTAGCTGGTAATAAAGCAGGAACAAGTGAAAAAAGATTTTACAAGGAACTAATTGCAAAAGCAGATAGGAGATATGACTCTCATCTTCAGGGATTAAAAAGTAACTAAAAGATAAAGTAAAAGATAAATGTAAACATACAAAAAAGTGGTTTTATGACAAAAAAACTCTCTGAAATAATGGCAGAACTGACTCCAGAACGTAGGGAAAGAATAGAAGCTCGTGCTCAAGAGTTGATGATGGAAAATATGACGCTGGAGGATATGAGAAAAGCGAGAAAATTAACTCAAGAATGTATGGCGGATCTCTTAGAAATTGCTCCTGATAATGTTGTCAAGATAGAAAAACGTGCTGATTTGTTACTTTCAACTTTACGTAGTTATGTCAAAGCTATGGGAGGAGAATTAAAACTTATGGCTGAATTTCCTGATAGACCTCCTGTGATTATTTCTACTTTGGGAGAGTTGGAAGATCCATCTTCAGAAATATGAAGACAATACTTGCTTTGATTGAGTAGTTGTAGTATACTGGTTACTCAGTTACTTAATTTTTACTTAAATTATTGGCATTGCACAATAGCTTATGAATGGGAGCGATCGCTGATGAAGACCTGTCTACAGGCAGGCCATATTGTTAGTAAAACTTATATGACAAGAGTTGAAGGAGAAAACAGCCGTTTTAGACATTATCTTGCTCGACTACAATGCCTAACGGCACGCTACGCGAACGTAAAACTTTTTGTTATTCTAAGTCTGAGGAAATGCTTAGAATTTCTATTCGATTAGTCATATATTATCTTAAGTATCGCTCCTTACCTGTCAAGGACTCTTCCACCTGTCAGATTTTAGCGATCGCCTGATTCATATTTTCAATCAGCAACGCCTAAACTCTTATCTACTCCTATTGATTTTTTGAACGGGATTTTTTTGACGAACAACTCCAGACACTGAAATCACAGAGGGGGAAAAACAGAAGAAATTCTCACATTTTATTTAAAATTACTATAGTTGATTATCAATCGTTACGATTATGTTTTTAGATACTGTAAAAAACAGAAAAGTCTCCAACTAGTTTAAAATTAAGAAACTTCAAAAACTTTTAATTGATGAATTTTTAATTTTTAATTGTTTATCCCTTAGAGGTTGTCTTAAAAGTTTATGGCGATTATAAATCGCTACCCTGTCTGTCGGCAGACAGGGATGTGATTTCTAATCGCCCTTAGACTTTTAAAACATCCTCTTAGATTTATCTATGGGATTTTTGTTTGATCTTTTCTTCCTGATTTTTAACAAGGAGCGCCCAATGAAAAAGTTAATTAAAGATCTTATAGGACTGGCCAGCGATAAAAATTTCATGCACATAATTGAAATTGTTGAGGTAATAGTTTCAAAACTATTATCTTTATTGATGGTAATAGTAATATTTGCCACACTTTTTGACTTGGGAATCTTTGTTTTTAAGGAAATACTTTCTCCAGAACAAGGTAATTTTAGTAAAACATTATTTAATATTTTTGGATTATTTCTCAATGTCTTAATCGCTTTAGAAATATTAGAAAATATCACGGCTTATCTGAAAAAGCACGTTCTCCAAGTCGAATTAGTGATTGTTACTTCTTTAATTGCTATTGCTCGAAAAATTATTATTCTTGATTTGAAATCTACTGAGGGTATAGAAATTATCGGCTTAGGTATTGCTATTCTTTCTTTATCAATTAGTTATTTGATAATTCGCAGTAGTAATTCTAGAAAGGAAAATTAAATCGGGACTATTCTGGAATACTTAGAGGATGTTTTAAAAGTCTAAGAGCGATTTATAATCGCCATAAACTTTTAAGACAACCTCTTAGAAACAACATGATCCCTGACTTTGGGATGCAGTTTTTTACTATTACCTATTTGCATATTCTTGTGTAAATTCTGTTTTGATTTTGTATTTTGAATGGAAACAAAGGGAAGGTTAGTGAAGCTATAGTATATTTGTTTAGCAATGGTGTGGTTGTACAGCCATAAAGTACCCCGTAGTTGCCCAGACAAAAAAACATAATCTACTGTTTAGACACCCTCACTAACTCAATGACAGGCAAAAAAATAGGGGCAACCCCCCGTGGTTGCCCACAAAATACATTCCTACGGCTAGTAACAACAACAAACACACCACACCAGCCATCAGTTACAGCATCAGAATCATTATCCCGCTATTGGTTACTTACTGGTAAAGAAATGGTAATTGGACGTGACCCTAGCTGCCAAATTGTCTTGGATGCCATGATATACCGGATGGTATCTCGTCGTCATGCCGTGGTTTCCTGTGTTCAACAAAAAGATGGCCATTGCAACTGGGTAATTTGTGATTTGAATAGCGCCAATGGCACTTTTGTAAATGGACAACACTTAGAAGGATGTCAAAAATTACTTATGGGCGATCGCATTTCCCTGGGTACTGATGGACCACAATTTATCTTTGAGTACGAGATTACTCCTCCACCAAAGATGATAGACCTGAATAAAGCTACAGTATTATCCTCTGTCAATAAACAAAATTCGTCTTTCAAGCAAGATTCTGTCAGCTTTACACAATTATTTCCGATTATTTCCACTGGTAAGGACTTAACCCGGAAAGCTTACTTAATACCGGGAATCTTGACGGTAGTTTTTGTCGTGCTGATGTTTGCTACTGTAGGTTATCCCCAAGCTAATCAAGTAATTGTAGGATCTTATATCGCCTTTGCGGCTTACTACTTTGTTTATCAACTTTGTGGTAAACCTAAACCTTGGTGGGTACTTATGGCTGTAGCATTGAGTACAATGTTAATTTTACTCAGTCCTCTGTTAGATTTATTCATTAAAGTATTCCGGGATATCTTACCTGGCTCCTTGAACCCTGGATCTCAAAATCAGATTACCTTTACCGAATTACTAGTACGAATGTTTTTTGGTGCGGGATTAATGGAAGAGTTACTAAAAATATTACCAGTATTAGCAGCCTATCTGATAGGAAAATTATTACCGTCACCCTGGAAAGAACGAATAGGAGTTTGTGAACCTCTAGATGGTATTCTCTTAGGTACGGCTTCGGCTGTGGGTTTTACTTTACTGGAAACTCTTGGTCAATATGTACCCTTAATTTCTGAAAATTCTGGTCAGTTGGTGGGTTTACAGCTACTAATTCCCCGCATTTTAGGATCTGTGGCTGGACACATGGCTTACAGTGGCTATTTAGGCTATTTTATTGGTTTGGCTGTGTTAAAACCCCTCAGAGGAAAGCAAATTCTCTCAGTAGGTTATTTGAGCGCCTCTGGACTTCACGCTTTATGGAATGCTACTGGTTCTATTAATGCTTTTTTGTTGGTCGTAGTTGGTGTTTTGTCTTATGCTTTTTTAATGGCTGCTATTCTCAAGGCACGAGTATTATCACCAACCAGATCACAAAACTTTGCTACCCGCTTTCTTGACCCAAAATAAACTCCAAAATAAACTATGGAAGGTAAAATCAGGGTCTAGGGTTAGATTTTGAAAGATATTCTAGAGCATAATTAGCGATCGCTAAACTAATTTTAGCCTGTTCTATTTCTGATAAATTAGACCAATCTCGATTTTCCAAGTCTTTAATTACAGATGTCAATTTATCTGGTTCACTACTTCGCATATAATAAGCAAAAGGACGGGCTAAAACTAATAGATCGTCTCTGTCCCAATTGGGTAATAAGGTTTGTACACATTCTACTAGTTTCTCACTGGCTGATTTTTCCACCATCAAGACGACCTTAGCTTTTTGCGCGATCTTTGTGAGTAAGACTTGAGGGATCACCGAAAAAGCATTTGACAAAGCTTGTTGGAGATCATTAACTGTATTATTCCTAATATTTTCAGTTTCAACCTCAGTTTCAATCACAGCTTGTCCCCAAATTTTATCCAAATTATGATAAAAATTATTTGCACTTTGCATCAGTTCTATTTCTGAGAAATCCTGCCAGTTAAACAGTTGTTCTAAATCATCAAAATAAGCCTCTGAAGCTACATCAGCCGGATTCCATGGGTAAACAGTATCTTCAGATGCTAGTAGTGCTTCTAGTAGTTCTAAATCAAGAGCATTAAAGTCGTTAGTATTTTTCATTTTCCTGTCATTATTCATTCGGTCTTGTTGATAGCTACAGCCTCAAGAATTAAGTTTTCGTATTAATTCAATAATTTATTGATATTATTCACGAATAAATTCCCAAATTTCACCCTTAGCACTACCAAACATTAACTGCATTCCTGATGTTAAAGGTACTTCTTCCCGCAGGATCTGTTGCCAACCGTTGGGGCTTAAATACCAGGTAGTTCCATAAGTAGATACATCTTGTAAGTAATACATTGTACTCAATGTATTTTCATTCAGCGTATTTCGGCATAAAATTTTCGCATGGTGTCTAGAAATAGAAATTTCCGATATTACAATATCATTATCCTTTGTGCGACCGATGCGGGTGACTCCAGGTCTTAATAACCAAGTTTTCCCTCCTGGTGAGAGCGATCGCATATAAGCTGTCTGTACAGGCGAATATATGGGAGCATCGGGAATTTCTGTAATTCTTTTATCTACGCTTTTAATCAGTTCTCCATCAAAATCGGGATGGAGATAGAGAATCGGTAATGTCCAAGCTGGTTGATTAAACTTATACAACGTTAACAGTTCTTGTCTGGCCACCGCCACTGCTTCATCAATTGCCTTACCTCGTCTTAGTGCTTCCGCAAAAGCTTTAATAAAACTATGACTTTCTGCATCAGTAATTTCATCAAGCATCCCTAATACAGCAGGTACACCATGACGAATCAGCACCTCTGCTAAACTACTCGCAGGTA
Source organism: Anabaena sp. 54 (assembly GCA_900299285.1). Taxonomy (GTDB): domain Bacteria; phylum Cyanobacteriota; class Cyanobacteriia; order Cyanobacteriales; family Nostocaceae; genus Dolichospermum. The sequence continues at coordinate 10,489 of OMJF01000272.1, forward strand.
TAGCTTGATCATTGATTGCTGCTGGTCGCGCTCCCCAACAAGCGTTAAAAACTCCCAGTTTTATACCTGTACGAGTGAGGACATGAGCTAATTCTATGCCATTAATTTTGTCTCCAGTTCCTAAAAACAATAAGCCTCCATCTGGGTCTGGTAGTCCGTGTCCCGCATAAAACAAAACATTATAAGCTTTGGTTTCTAACTCCTGAATTAACTCTGCCCTGGTAGGTTGTATCAGTGTTTTCATTGTACAAGGTGCATATTCTGAGGCAGTTTTTCCCACAGGACGATCTTCTAATAAGATCTTTTTCAGTAAGGACGCTTCCTGATCTAGTTGTAATTTATGATCACGTCCTAACACCACCAGAATATTTAAAGCTTTATCAGTTCGTAAATGTGATAAAGGTTCAACTTCATTACTGGTGCGACTAAATAAAATATCCTGGGTTAGAGATATAGCTGGTTGTCCGGCTTGCGGCTGCATAATTTCCCAGGGTAAAGCAATTAGGTCAGGATCACGGATTTCCAAACGAAAGCGTAATTGCCTTTTTTGACCCGTAGCCATACCCCGGCTACGTTCCCAACTACTAAGAATCACTCCATCAAATACCCACTGCCATAATTTGATGCCCAAGGATTGCATCAAACGCACACTGTAAGGACTGGTAGTTTGACCTTCCACTGCTGAAATTTCAGCTAGGGGTAAGCTAACTGATGGCAAAGTTAAAGCATGGCTAATATCTAGGGGACTCTTGCTGGCAAACATTTGTTGCCATTGTTGCCAAACTTGATTCAGTTCAGCGGAAAAAACACAATCACGGAGAACATAGCCACTGGGATAGGGAGCTTTGACTACCCAAATGACGAAGTTATCAGTACCAGTATTGACTAGACGGGTAATGGCTAAATTCAGACCGGACATGGTAATTGGTAATTGGTAATTGGTAATTGGTAATTGGTAAAATTCCTACTTCTTCCCTGTTCCCTGTTCCCTGTTAAGAGTTCCCTGTTCCCTCTTTCCTGTTCCCTCTTGAGTTTGTATTTGACTAGCTGGTGTGGTAGGAGAGGAAGTTGTTGGTGGTTCTGATTTAATAAATTGCTGTTTCAACTTGTTTGCTAACAATAAACCAGATATTAATCCTAATCCCACAATCACAACTAAGAATATTGGTAATAATGGCGAAAATTTAACGGTCTTTTTTTGCGTGATAACTTGAGTTTTCTGGTGATCATCCAATGGATCTAATTCTGTGTCAGCTAAAACCTGAGAAATATCTACTGTAATTGTTAAATCTGGTTCAGAATATTCCACATCATAATGTACTAAAGCAATGGTGACATTATCATGTCCATTTTTATTATTAGCAACTTCTATGAGTCGTTGACCAACATCTTCTATACTTTTTTTATCGGATAAAATAGGTAATATTTCTGATTCCCAACATTCTTCCACTCGGTCAAAATCGCTCAAACCATCGGATGTCAGTAAGAAAACAGCATCTTCATCAATAATAAAGCGTTGTGATGTGGGGTGTAATGAGCTACTTTTGCTCATTCCCAAAGCCTGAATTAAAGATCCAGAACCACTGTGTTGCAATGCTTCTCTATAAAGCGCGTAACCTAAACGGACTTCACGGGAAGCGACATCATCATCTAAGGTAATTTGATGACAATTATGACGAGTAATCCAATAGGCACGACTATCACCGACATGAGTAATATAGATTTCATGGGTCATAGGTAAAGCCATGACAACAGTTGTCCCCATGCGTTGTCGTCCTTGACGATGTTCACTATCGTTTTGCTCGCTAATGTTGTCGTTAGCGGTTGCTACTGCTTGTTCTAAATCAGAAAGTAGCATTGAGGGATTTATTTGATCATCGGTAACTGTAATCAGTTCTTTGACTTCTGGGACGATAGTTTCAATTGCTAAATTTGAGGCCACACTACCTCCTTCGTGTCCACCAATACCATCACAGACAATTACCAGACCGTTATCCTGGGGCGGTTTAGTGATCAAAGTGTCGCTAGAAGGGTAACAAGCATCTTCATTTCGTGGACGGACAGGACCTGAGTCTGTTTTAGTATAGATTTTAATAGTAGTTGTTTGGAATCTTTGTAATTGCTTCAATCCCTGATCTAGAATTTGAATTAGTTGGATTGATGAATTAATTTCTCCGTCCATCAGCAGTTGACACAATTCTGCCATAAAAGGAGTAATATTTGGTTTGGCATTTTTGAGAAGTTGTTGCCAAAATTCCCCCAATTGAGATAATGTCGGTTTTTTTTCTCTATCAAAACGCAGTTCTAATAATCGAATTAATACACCCTCCACTCTTAATACATAAGGATCTAGGAGGGTAGATACTACACCCTGAATGGACAGGGGTTGCCATAAATTTGCTAATTGCCATAGCCAATGAATTTGGCGAATTGATGAGGCTTGAGTCCAGGCATCATCTAAACTAATGCACAGACTTGTTTTAGTAATACTGGCATCAACTATTAATGGCGGTCTTTCTAATAATAAAATTTCTGTTTGGGTCTGCCCCTTACCTAAATTGAGAACACCATAAACTTGGGGTATATGGAGACGATAGGGAATTAATTTCAGATAAGGTCTAATTTTCTCTAAATCCTCTAATTCAGGGATTTGGGGCAATAACCCAGGTTTGATATCTAAAAGTATGGATTCATCAATGACTAAATAACGATCAGCTAAAATAGATCCGGGATAACCTGGACTGAAATCATCTCCCACAGCCCAGAGGTAACGCTTAGGTAAGGGTGCGAAACAGCGCTGGCAAAATTTGTCGGTGAGGGGATTAGCAGATTGACATTCAATATTTGGGCAGCAAAGCGTTACCGCATCATTTTCCATAGTTTTCCCACTGGTTCTGCAATTGGCATTTTTTTTAACATTTGGTAGCGGTGTTTGATACCGTCTATATTTTTTTAACTCACAGCCCAATCATAACTGCTATTGTACTGGGAATATGTAGCTATATCAGAACTAATTTTCAACTTATCACTAAAGCTTGACATAGCCGGCGAATTAGATTCGCCATGGCTAGGTAGATATGTACTAAGTTTATTGATTATCTACAACTGCAACTTGAGGTAGTCCCATGCTGTAGTTAGTAACGCGACTAGAGAGATTGTAGCTAATTTCACCTTTTTGCAGGAGCGATCGCAGATAATGCTCTAAGTCTGAACCAATGCGACGTAAGTTATAATCGCTTAGATCCTGGCCACTAGACGCTTCTACCAGTTGATCAAACTGGCGATAAACTTTTTGTAAGGCATCTTCGTTCCAGTTAAATTCATTGTCTGGATCAACGTCTAGTGTCAAGACTTGATTACTGGGAATCAGTTCAGATGAGTCCATTTCCGCCGCAAAAATGCGAATATGACGGGTTGTGGACTTGAGCAGCATTGGGTTATCCATGAGGGTGTAAGAGTTTGGCTGAATTACACTGCAATTATTGTAACAATAATACAGAAGTTTAGGAGTTAGTGGGGCTGAGAATTTTGGGAATTGATTTGTTCTGTGTATGTGATTGTTCACAAAACATTTTTTGATATTTTTGCTGATTCGGCTTTTTTATGATGTATATCTACTTGTACTATAGCCACTTTACCAAACTTTTAAACTTTTTGCCCCTGGAGTGGCTTTTTCTATAATTATAAGTTGTATTGATTAAAGGAGCATCTTGATGACAATTTAAGTATGATAACGTAGCAAAAATAAAAATAATAATATTTCTTGACGTTTTGAACAAGTTAATGTAAAAAACTTTAACAAGGAATAATTAGTTTTTTACGAAAACTTGATGGTATGACAGAGCAAAAACTGAATAATAGTTCATGGCTTGCATAAGCCATAACTGATAAAGAAACATCGAAAAACACTAAGATATAGCTAAAAAAATCCAGGGGGAGTAAAATAGCAGGTTAATTTGACCTGGGGGAATTGACTTATATATCGCTATGCTACCCAAGCTATCAAGATATCACAAGATATCAAACTTTGGGCTTTGGGGAATTGACGCAAAACATAATTTATGTTGCCATAATGTAAAGCCGCTAGTTTTATGGGTGAGGAAAAATTCTTATCTTCCATAACTTTGGATTCACAAAACTATAGGGAAAGTGTAAGTAATTTTTCTAGATACAGCACTTCCCGATGTTATGAGGTACAAGAACCCCACCCCCAACCCCCGCCAATATTAAAAGTTTATCCTTTTCCTCCCCCCGCTGCGGGGGGATTGAGGGGGGTGCGAGGAGGGGGCTTAAGATGTACCTCACTCAAGCCGAACTTGCTGTATCTAGCCCATTACCTGTAAGACCACTAAATAGAGGAATCTTCAAAACTATGAACTCCAAAGCATTACCGCGCCAAATAAATAATCTCGAAGTCGGTGTTTATGAGTGTGAAATCCACCTCAAATTCCGCCTGATTGAAGAAAAAAGTCTGTTAAGGGATCGGGAACAACTGTTACAAGTATTACTAGAGGCTTTAACGGAAGGGTCTGATGAATTTTTAGACACCTTACAAGCATCCGTAAAAGCTCAGGAAATATCGGAGTTTAAGGCCTCCCCACAAATGCGTCGCCAACTCATGCGCTTACGCAACTTATCCGATACTATTCCACAATAGTAATCGCTGTAATTTTGCCACAAGCCTGATTTAGAGCCTTGGAGATTAACTTTTTCAGAGGTCTGCACCTGTTTTTGCTAATCATGAGTTGGCTTGGAAACATGAAATTGGGTCTACATATCACTGTGATTTAAATACTCACCAGCCAGGAAAATTCCAGCTAGTAATCTGTAATACAGTGTTACTATTTCCTGAGAAAAAATTATTTATCCGGGTGCATTTTACCATTTACTTACCAATTAACTGCCATCATCGGCGCGGTTTACTTAGCTAATCCATGTTCTAGCGCGAAACGAACCAACTCCGTACGGCTATTAGTACCAGTCTTACTAAATAAACGACTGACATATTTTTCCACATTGCGGACACTGGTTTCCAAGCGTCGAGCAATTTCTTTGTTCATCAATCCTTCGGCTACTAGGTTTAAAACACTTTGCTCTCTAGGAGTCAAATCTATCTTAAAAGGTGCTGGGGATTGGGATATGGAACTTCTATGAGTTAATAGTATTCTAATTTGAGCGATTTGATTAGCCAATTCGGCAAGATTTGGAGTTTCGCTCTCGTCTCCGGAAGCGGAGGTTTGAGCGCTGCGACGAGCCAATAAATTTTCGACTATGGCCACTAATTCATCGGGGTCGAAGGGTTTGGGTAAATAAGCGTCAACACTCGCTTTGTAGCCTTGAATGCGATCGCCCCTCATACCTTTGGCAGTTAAAAACACCACAGGTAATGCTTGAAAACGGGGATCATCGCGCAGTTGTTTGAGGAACTGATAGCCATCCACCTGGGGCATCATGATATCAGAAATCACTAAATCGGGGGTGTTCTCTTGCATCCAGTCCCAGCCTTCACGGGCATTACTGGCAGTTTGAACCCTAAAACCGCTTTCTTGTAAGTATTCTTTAACGGCCTCCCGTAACCCCGGTTCGTCATCTACCAGTAACAGTTGTGCTGACATTGAAAATTCCTATAAGTGTACATTCTCCTAATGTAGCGAAATTTGGTAAAGATTGACTACTAGACAACCAGAGCATTCTCAACAAGTCTAGAATTAAAATTAACTTTGTTCTCTAATTTTAGATTTTATCTAATCTGTGACTACTACACCCCTCTCTTTTAATTTCTCACAAACTGCTTTAGTCCCCGATACTTTAGGACGTTTTGGCCGCTTTGGTGGTAAATATGTTCCTGAAACCCTAATGCCGGCCTTAGCTGAGTTAGAAACAGCATATCAGCAATATCGCCATGAACCTAGTTTTCAAGCTGAATTACAAGGTTTATTACGTGATTATGTCGGACGTACCACACCTTTGTATTTTGCTGAACGCCTTACCGCTAATTATGCCCGTCCTGATGGTACAGGGGCGCAAATATATTTAAAGCGTGAAGACTTGAATCATACTGGCGCACATAAAATTAATAATGCCCTTGGTCAAGTATTATTGGCAAAGCGTATGGGCAAAAAGCGCATTATTGCGGAAACTGGGGCGGGACAACATGGCGTAGCGACGGCTACAGTTTGCGCTCGGTTCGGTTTAGAATGTATAATTTACATGGGTGTTCACGATATGGAACGCCAATCTTTAAATGTGTTCAGAATGCGGTTAATGGGGGCAGAAGTTCGTCCAGTGTCCGCAGGTACGGGAACTCTCAAAGATGCCACTTCTGAAGCCATTAGAGACTGGGTAACGAACGTAGAAACTACCCATTATATTCTAGGTTCTGTAGCAGGTCCCCATCCTTACCCGATGATGGTGCGGGATTTTCATGCTGTAATTGGTGAAGAAACCCGCGCTCAAGCTATGGAAAAATGGGGCGGTTTACCTGATATTCTCTTGGCTTGTGTCGGTGGTGGTTCTAACGCTATGGGACTATTTCACGAATTTGTTCAAGAACCGTCGGTACGTTTAATTGGCATAGAAGCCGCTGGAGAAGGTGTAAATACAGAGAAACACGCTGCCACACTTACGAAAGGAACAGTAGGTGTATTGCATGGTTCTATGAGTTATCTTTTGCAAGATGAGGATGGACAGGTGATTGAACCTCATTCTATTAGTGCTGGTTTAGACTATCCTGGTGTAGGTCCAGAACACAGTTACATGAAAGATAGTGGTCGTGCTGAATATTATAGCGTTACCGATGCTGAGGCTTTGGACGCATTTCAGAGATTATCTAAATTAGAGGGTATTATACCAGCATTGGAGACTTCTCATGCGATCGCCTATTTAGAAACTCTTTGTCCACAACTTGCTGGTAGTCCCAAAATAATTATCAACTGTTCTGGCAGGGGTGACAAGGATGTACAAACTGCTGCTAAGTTCTTAATTCATTAAGTATAGTTGGGGAGAATTAGGAATACAAGATCAAAAGAACTTGTGAGTAATTTCCCTCACCTCCCCAAGCAATTAATTTTCAAAAGTGATCAATCATGCTGAAAAACTTTATTTTCGCTGCTAGTGCGGGTTTTTTGGTTTTAGTGAGTGGGACAATGGCTAGTTCAGAACCTAATTTCTCGACCAGATTAACTTCTAATTACCAAGTTGCACAAGGTAATGTGAATACTGCTGCCATAGAAGCATCGGTTTTCCAAAAAATCAACCAGTATCGGGTTTCGCAAAATTTACCCGCACTTAACCGTAATTCTACCATTGACAATCAAGCAAGAATTCACAGTCAAAATATGGCTAGTGGTACAGTCGCTTTTGGACATGATGGATTTTCAGGACGAGTAGCAGCAACAGGTATTGCTTACAGTCGAGTCGCCGAAAATGTCGCTTATAACCAAGGACATCAAGATCCCGCGACTCAAGCCGTTCAAGGCTGGCTCAATAGTTCAGGACATTTAGCCAATATTAAGGGTAATTATACCCTAACGGGGATTGGTGTAGCCAGCAATAACCAAGGGGAAATTTATTTTACACAAATTTTCTTGCAGTCAAGATAAGTGTTTGTAGATTATAAAATATTAGTATCCATGACATCTATCATTGGATACTATTTTTTATTACTTATTTTAATTTTAATTAGTAATGTAGTGTAAATAGCATTGACAAAACCTATTGTTTGTTAAGACTAAATATGGCTGTTCTAGGGGATGAAAATAAACAAAAGTATTATCCACACTAACTGATTTAAATTGTGAAAATTTGATGATTCTTGAGTTTATATTTGGTAAATAGTATCCTGGTAAGTATT
>OMJF01000273.1 GCA_900299285.1 Anabaena sp. 54
CGGCGTAGATAAAATGGCCATTCTCAATCGCCAAAAAGCTTACTCTATATTATTTTTGACTTTTGACCTTTGACTTTTGACTTCCGCCCTGCGGTACTAATTGGTAGCTTGTGCTGCCAACATTTCCCTCAGCTTTTCTAACTTTGCTGCCCAACGGGGATCTGGCTGAATTGCTTCAGTTTCAACATTTGCAGCAGTCTCACGCACACTGCTGCCACCACCACCCCGTCGAGATTTCTTGCTTTTCTCCCGGCGGCGGCTGCCTTCTTTATTACTGCTAGGAACAGGGGCGCTAGTACCTTGAAGAACTGGTTTGGGGGTTTGTGGTTGTTCTTCACCACCTTCCTCACCTTTAGTTCTTGGTAAAGCCTTTTCTAACTTGATAGGTGTGTCTTTAAACAAAAGACCATTATATTTTTCAATAATTTGATCTGCTTGTTCGTCATTATTCACCGTCAAAAAACCGAAGCCACGACATTTGCCTGTTTTCCGGTCTTTAATTAGTTTAGTGGTGACACCATCTCCTTCTTCTGCAAAAACAGCTTGCAACTCTTGACGATCTATTTCTTCTTTGGGCAGATTTCCTATATATAGGCGAATTGACATGGACTATACCTCCAGATTGGGAATAAACAGATAAACAGAGCAAGACAAAAAAACAATCAATTGGCTTTGGCTTTTGAATAGGTACTATGGACTAAAACCACCACAAACCAATTTTTTCAATCCCAACTATCAACTTATAGAATACAGTTTTTTATTGGGATCAAGCTTATTTGGCACGAAAGCATAACTGCACTCGTGGGTTAATATCACCTTAATTTTTGGAATTGTAAATTTAATAGCCAACTATCCACCACAGTAAATTCATTCTTCTTAATTCTTGCCCGCAGAATAAAATACCATTACTTAACATTATCATGGTATTTCCTATGTAGCTAGTTTTGCAGAAACTTTTTTGCCAACAGCTAAAGGCCGATATTATGATCTCATCGTAGCATGAAACACATTTTCCGGGAACAGTCCAGGGGAAAAATTTTTTTCCCAATGACTAATGACTAATGACCCACTAGTACAATATAAGCGCCCCAACCTTGAGCTAAAATGGCAATGGCCAACATCCAAATAGAGTGAGGGCTATTGATTTTTTGGCCGTCTTGAGTTTCTAGGCTTTGGATATCTATCTCAGGAGTCCCCCTGCGTCGTAACCAACCTGTAACAATAATTTGTTTACCAATTAGGTCTTGAGGGTGGAATGACTTTCCTAACCAGGGAATATGATGTAATTTCATTAAACCTTGGCTAGATTGGAGAATTAGGTCTTGTGCTAGACAATTACCAATTCCGGGACGACCTAACAGTTTACCAGTAAAACGGACTTTAATACTGTCAATTGGTAAAATACATGGATCTGCCAGTAGACTGATGAGGTTTTCATCTGTTTGGACATTAACATTTGTAATCTTGGGAAATAAAGCATTTATTTGTATCAGTGTGCCAATGCTAAAGCCAATTAACACAAAACCAGAGACAAAATACCAGTCGTCATAGATCCACTTTAAGTTTAACCACTGCATAGCATAAGCTGTTTGCCAAAGTAACCAAGTTAGACCAGCTAACATAACACCCAGCAAAATTCCCAACCAAGGAGCAATTTGTAATAAAAAAGATTGGGGACGTATTAAAATCGGCTGTTGTGGTTCTACTTGATATAATTCTGTGTTCAAATGCCAATAGCGAGCTATTTGACAAAGACGTTCAATGCGATCGCCTATTAAAGGATGATTACTATTAATTGTCAACCATTGGCGATAGGGATGAAAGTTTTCCCACTGGAAAAATGATTCCCAGGGTAGATGACCAGCTATACTACCTAAGACTAGGCTATGTTGATATGCAACGGGAGCGAGAAGATTCAAGCTTTCTAGTTGCCAACAGGTATGTTCTTTGAGGTTGATATCATGAGCCACACCAATGGAAATTTTCAGTAAAGCCCGAATGAGTCCATTGGGATTACCAGTAATTTCCGCAGATTGGCGATCGCTATGATAAAGCCTTAATCGGGAATTTAGCAAGGCCGTACCAGTCAAAAGAAGCCAAATTCCATAGGTAATAGTCGCTAAAACCGTGGCTGGCCAACGCCAGATTTTACTTGGCCAAATTTTACTTTGATGTTGATTGCCCCAAATTGATATTTGCTGATATAATCCGTAAAATGGTAAAGTTACTAACAGGATTAGGGACATCACCGCCAAATCCCAGCGCCCAGTTTGCCCTAGAGTTAAAGCATAGATAGCAGCTATTTCATCATTGGCCAATTGTTCTAATAAACCTTGACTAACAGTTATTCTCGCAGTGCGGGGTAGGTTACCATAACTAATGATCATGGGGGCAGAAATTGGTAAGATTCTCAGTTGGGGACAAGGCCAGCGTTGCTGTTGACAAGTACGTTGCAATACCCTCAGTGTCTCCCGACTATAGGAATTTAATTTTTCTTTGGATAACTTTTTCTGAGCTAAAAATTTCCCCAGTAACCAGTCTAGCAACCAAGGAGATAATACCATTAAAATGACAAAGAATCCCAGAATTAAGGAACTAGGATCATGATATAAAATCTGGGGAGGCTGTAAGTATGGCAATTTATATAAAATTTGGGTAATTAAACCCATTGCCAACTTCAGCATTTCTTTGCAGGTCCAAAATAGTGCTATAAATGTCAAACAGGCAATTAGTTGTGAGTAAATGACATTAGGCTTGGGTAAAGGTTGCCACACTTTAGCTCGTCTAGCCTGTCGCCAATAAATGCTAACTGGTTTGATATTGTTATGGTTATCAGCACCAACATAACCATTTTGCGGCTGTTGTCGGGCAGGGTTTACACTGGAAACGGGTATATTATTCGTTGATGAAGATCCTTGCCTCCGTTTTTTGCTTTCATATAAATGTTCAAGAGCGCGTATAGACCAATCCTGAACTTGGGGGTGGTTACTAGAAGTCAAATTTTGGCACAAAGCGATCGCTTTAGCGACTTCACCTATGCGAGCATAGGACATAACTAACCCAACTTGTGCCTGTAAGTGGATCTTATCTTGTTTTTGGACTTTGGCCAGTGGTTCAAGATTAGCTATTGCTGTGTGGTAATTCCCCTGCTTGAGGGCAGCTAAACCAGCCTGTAAACATGATTCAGCGTGGGAAGGCATAGAAAATTTGGTACTCCAATCTGTTTTAGGTGACAAAAGCACGCTTATTGAGATACCCTGGTAGTTAAAAATGCAAAATTTTGAGATGATAGGTGATTGGTGATTGGTGATTGGTGATTGGTGATTGGTAATTGGTAATTGGTGATTGGTAATTGGTAGTTCTTACCTATTTCCTATTAAGTAGGTGAACGGAAAAAACCGACATAAGTAACGAAAAGTAAAGTTGCCAAAACCTGTTCCCTGTTCCCTGTTCCCTGTTCCCTGTTCCCTGTTCCCTGTTCCCTGTTCCCTGTTCCCTGTTCCCTGTTCCCTTGTCATAACGACAATTTTTAACACCAACCTACTTATCTAAGTTTCAATTGTTTGTTGATGAGAAAAAACGGGAGCAATAGCAGTTAATTTTAACTCTGGATGATCACCCTCTAACTGTTGACAATTCCATTCGTTGCGGAATAATAATACTGGTCTGCCCATACTATCTTTAACGGTGGTAGTATTGAACAAACGCCCCACCTGTTTTAAAGCTTCCCAACCACCTTCAACCCAACGCGCAACACTGTACGGTAATAAATCCAAAATAGTTTCTACACCATACTCATTTTGTAAGCGGAACTGTACCACTTCAAATTGTAACTGACCAACAGCCGCTAAAATTGGTTCACGTTTGGCTTCATCAGTTGAATACATAATTTGTACAGCACCTTCTTCTCGCAATTCGGAAACACCTTTTTGAAACTGCTTAAATTTAGAAGGGTTGGGGTTTCTCAATGTAGCAAACAATTCCGGGGAAAAATAAGGTATTCCCTCATACTCTAGCTTTTGACCCGTGTAAATTGTATCACCTATGGCAAAAACACCTGGATTATTTAAACCAATTACATCTCCTGGATAAGCAACATCAATAGATTCCCTTTCTTGAGCAAACAGTTTTTGGGGACGGGACAAACGAACAGCTTTACCAGTTCGAGCATGATTTACTGTCATATCTTTTTCAAACTTACCTGTACAGACCCGGACAAAAGCCACTCTATCTCGGTGTTTGGGGTCCATGTTGGCTTGGAGTTTGAAAATAAATCCCGTAAATTCTGGATAAGTAGGGGGAATATCCCCGACGCTGCTGCTATGTGTTCCTGGTTTGAGAGCAAAGTTAAGAAAATTCTTGAGAAATAATTCTACCCCAAAATTGGTCATAGCACTACCAAAAAACACGGGGGTCATTTTGCCAGTGTGTACCAAATCTAAATCTAGTTCTGGACAAACTCCTTCTAAAAGCTCTAATTCATCTTTAAGTTGGTAATAAAGTTCCTTTTCTAATAATTCCTCAATTTTACTATCGCCCATATCTATGATAGTTTGCTTTGCTTCCCGACTACCGTGGGCGCTACGTTCAAATAAATGAATTTGCTGTTGTTGACGGTCAAAAACTCCTTTAAAGCGATCGCCCATACCAATAGGCCAATTCACTGCATAGGTCTGTAATCCCAATTCCTTCTCAATCTCATCTAGCAATTCTATCGCTTCTCTGCCCGGACGATCAAGTTTATTCACAAAGGTAAAAATCGGTATTCCCCGCAGTTTACACACTTCAAACAGTTTCCGCGTTTGTGGTTCTAAACCCTTTGCCGCATCTATTAGCATGACTGCATTATCAGCCGCTGCTAAAGTTCGATAAGTATCTTCACTGAAATCTTGGTGTCCAGGAGTATCAAGTAAATTAATTTGACAATTAGAATAGGCAAATTGTAATACCGTTGAAGTTACGGAAATACCCCGTTGTTGTTCCATGGCCATCCAGTCGGAAGTCACTTTCCGCTGGTCTCTTCGGGCTTTTACCGCCCCTGCTTCATGAATTGCACCTCCGTATAATAATAGTTTTTCTGTTAAAGTAGTTTTACCAGCATCAGGGTGAGAAATAATCGCAAAGTTGCGACGTTGCGCCACCGCTTGACCTAGTTCTGCTTGTAGTTCAATGGACATATATGTAATTTCTTTCTAACTTCACTAAATTTAGTCTTGTTCAGGACTAGGAATCACAATTGTCAATAATAACCTCAAATTAGTCTAACTCTTATGGGGTAGACATCCCTGCCTTAATGTATAAATTAGGTGCATTTTAGCTGACTTGACAAATATTGGACTTTTCCCTATTATATATTTATAATAGGCAGAAAAATCACTTTTAGTTATCAGTTTTGTCTTTTAGTATTTGGCTTTTTTTATACTATAGTTTTAAACTATTTGTGATTTTATTCCCCGCTGCAATCTTCAGAAAAATACTGACCTCACAGGTGCGATAATCTCTAATGCAGGAGTTTACCCAACATCTATAGATTTAGAATTTGGTAAACCAGAAGCACCATTAGCAAAAGAGCCAAAAGAGATAGGTATTATGACCCGTGAAGTAATTCGTACTGATAAAGCACCTGCACCTGTTGGACCATATAATCAAGCAATTCTCGCTTCTGGAAAAATGTTGTTTGTGGCTGGACAAATTGCTATAGATCCTAGTTTAGGCGAAGTTGTTTACACGGAAGATGTAGTTAAGCAAACTGAACAGGTAATGAGCAATATTGAGGCTATTTTAACACAAGCAGGAGCTACATTTGCAGATGTGGTCAAAACTGGTGTATTTTTAGCTAATATGAATGATTTTGCTGCTGTAAATGCGGTTTATGCAAAATATTTTTCTGAGGATACCGCCCCAGCGCGTGCTTGTGTGGAAGTGTCGCGTTTACCTAAAAATGTGTTGGTAGAAATTGATTGTATTGCAGTAATTAGTGATTAATTATACAGTGGGCATTGCCCACTCTACTTTTAATTTTCTTGAGGGTTAATTTAAGTAAAATAAAATCAGGAAAACAATGGTTAATCAACTTTATTATGGGGACAATTTAGAAGTTTTAAGACGTTACATAAAAGATGAGTCTGTGGACTTGTGTTATATTGATCCTCCCTTTAATTCTAAACGGAATTACAATCAAATTTATAATAATATCGGTGCAGAAGATAAAGCACAAGCGCAAGCATTTATTGATACTTGGGAATGGGATGATCACGCTATTAAAGGATTGAATGAAATTACCAGTAATTATCATGGTTTATTTACTCAACAATGTATTGCTTTAATTACAGGTTTGAGTAATGTCTTAGGAAAAGGAAGTTTACTTGCTTATTTAGTGAGTATGACATTAAGAATAACAGAAATTCATCGAGTTTTGAAACCTACAGGAAGTTTTTATTTACATTGTGATCCGAGTGCTAGTCATTATTTAAAATTAGTATTAGATGCTATTTTTTGTTCTCAGGGGGGAGAATTTAGAAATGAAATAGTTTGGTGTTATCGTGGTGCTGGTTATCCTAAAAAAGATTTTGGTCGTCGTCATGATTTAATATTTCGTTATTCTAAAAGTAAAGAATTTACATTTAATTTAGATAGTGTCAGAGAAGAATATGCTGAAACTACTAAAGAGAGATTTCGTCACCATATTGGGAATAAAAGAGGTCAAAAAGATTTTGGTCAACAATCTTTAAATCCATTAGGTAAACAACCTGATGATTGGTGGGAAATACAACCTATAGCACCATCAGCAAAAGAACGTTTAGGATACCCAACACAGAAACCAGAAGCATTATTAGAAAGAATAATTAAAGCCAGTTCTAAGGAAAATGATATAGTATTAGATGCTTATTGTGGATGCGGTACAACCGTCGCAGTTTCTCAAAGATTAAACCGACAATGGATAGGAATAGATATTACTTATCAAAGCATAAGTTTAGTTTTAAAAAGATTAGAAGATAGCTTTGGTGAAGGTGTTTTAGAAACTATTAAAACTCATGGTATTCCTAAAGATATAGAAAGCGCAATAGCATTAGCAAATAAAACAGACGATCGCACTCGTAAAGAATTTGAAAAATGGGCAATATTAACTTATACTAATAATAAAGCAGTCATTAACGCTAAAAAAGGTGCAGATAAAGGTATAGATGGAATTGTTTATTTTCAAGGTGATAAAAATGACCCAGAAAAGATCATTTTTCAAGTTAAATCTGGTAAAGTTAAATCAGGAGATATTCGAGATTTACTAGGAACAATGACCCTAGAAACTGCTAGTTTAGCCATATTTATCACCCTAGAAGAACCCACTAAAGATATGCTAAAAACCGCAAAATCTGCTGGTTTTTATCAGAGTAAATACATGAGTCATAGTTGCGACAAAATCCAAATCGTCACCATTAAAGAGATAATTGAAGATCAACAAAGATTAAATATTCGTTTAAGTTATGAAGTTCTCAAAAGTGCGGAAAAACAAAAAGAAGTAAGAGTGAATCAAATAGAGTTAGATATTTAACCCAGGTTGCTAGTTTAATAAACTTTAAGTAGGTTGGGTTGAGGTAACGAAACCCAACATTGATGATTTTTGTCTTATCTACCCTGATTTTTTGAGTTTGTAGAAATTGAGGCGTTACTAAAATTCAGGTATGAAATTTAGAAATTGAAAATTTGCAAATTTGCGTCTTTGTCCCTTTGCGTCTAAAGTATTTCATACTTCGCTTCGCTAATGCGCGCAATCAATATCATATCCCAATTTAGCAACGCCCAAATTGATTGTATTTTGTATTGCAGTAATTACTAATTGTACAGTGGGCAATGCCCACCTTACTTTTAATTTTCTGGTTCGATACCTAATGCTTTTAACTGGGCTGCTAGTTTGTCCGCACGTTGTTTTTCTTGTTCGGCGCGTTGTTTTTCTTGTTCGGCGCGTTGTTTTTCTTGTTCGGCGCGTTGTTTTTCTTGTTCAATCTCTTGTTGTTTTTGTCCTACTAATTCCGAACTCCACAACAATAAATTTCCCTGTTCGTCCCACAACCTTAACCATTTACCAGTTAAGTTTTCTTTTGTACCTTCCCATATACCAAGATAAAGATTCATTTCCTCTATCCAGTAACGTTGGTTTTCATGAGGATTCTGTAAAGTGTACAAACCTGTATTAGAATTTAACTGATAAAATTCTAAACTACCGCTATCTGGTTCAAAAATAGCATAATTTGGGACTTTTAAGATTTTTTCATAAAAAAACCATTTTCCAGGTGGATAAGTTGGTTTACTGGAATATTCTGTTCCGTCGGTATCAGAAATAAATTCCATCACAATAACCGGAATATCTCCCTGTAGTTGGGGTGTATAACTACGAAAAACTTCTTTTTTAGTTGCCCGAATTTCCGGTATATAAGCCCAGTCAGGGGCTTTAATGACAATTTTGCCATTTAGGGTGGCACAGATGGCGTAGTTGGTCGGCGTGAGACAATTAGGGGGAAGTTTACCGGCTAGTTCGAGGCTTTCTGTCAGGGCTGTGGCTTGGGCTGGTTGGTAGATATTGTCCACGGGATCATCTGGGAGAATATAATCATCGGGTAGTTTTTCCCAAGTGATTTGGTAGGCTTGGGTAGCAATGATCATGATAGGGTTTTCCTGTATTCAGGTTGTAAATTCTAGTTTAATCAATTTTAGAAATCCCGTCTACACAGACAAAAGCGAAACCTTCATTTCTCCGTCTCCTGTGTGCCTCAAGTGGTTTGTTATTCCGTGATTTGTGCGTAAGTCCTAGCTGTATGGTATCATGTAGTCTCTGTTTATACAAAATTCTCAAGGACATATTCAAGAACATATTCTAGTACCAACTAATTTACAGCAATTTTCATGTAGTTAAACCATAAAATGAGGTAAACTAGAATAAGAGTATTGTTAAATTATATGCCAAAACCTTATTCAATAGATTTGCGTAGTCGCGTGATTATGGCCTGGGTTGCTAAAGAAGGCTCTCAACGCCAGTTAGCAGAAAGATTTAAGGTCAGTTTATCATTTATAAGAGACTTACTACGTCGTTATCGTGAAACTGGACAAATTGAGCCAAAGCAATGTGGAGGATACGAAAAGCCCATAATTGAAGATGAATATCTAAATATGATCAAGTCTTGGCTCGATGAAAAAATGATTTACTACTTTCAGAATTATGCGTTCGCTTGAGGGAAAAGACAGGAATTAATGTCAGTATCCCGACCATGCATCGTGCCTTAGAAAAGTTGGGATTACGTCATAAAAAAAAGTCTAAATGCTAGTGAGCAAGATACTCCACGGGTAAAAGAATTAAGGCATTATTATCGTCGTTGGCTAGATACAATTGATATTAGAAATTTAGTATTTGTAGATGAATCTGGGATAAATTTAGGGATGTCAAGGTTGTTTGCTAGAAGCC
>OMJF01000274.1 GCA_900299285.1 Anabaena sp. 54
ACGCATTTGTTGGGTTTGACTTAGTAGGTTGGGTTGAGGAACGAAACCCAACATTTTGCCCCATTTACAACATTTTGACGCATTTGTTGGGTTTGACTTTGTTCAACCCAACCTACTACTATACAAACTACTGACTCCAATCTTCAATTTCCAACCCTGTAATTTTCTGAAAATGTTTCAGATTATTAGTCACAAGAATTAAATCATTTGATAAGATAGTGCGTTACGCTGTCGCTAATATACCCTACGGGTCTACTTTAGATATCATAGGTTAATCTTTTTGTCAATAGTATATTTGTTCTACTAGTTAAAGTACATTATTTGCTGAATAATTTTTCGCCAATTTACCCTTTAAAACCACTGCTAATTTTGTAAGGTTTTGTATTTTTGTTCAAAATTGATCTCTGAAACCACTGTAAATAAAGACTTTTGTAGATCATCTTTTTAGCAGAGTGCAAAATTGACAATAGTAACCCGATTTTGAAATTCTCAATAATTGTAGCAAATCGCGGAAAGTATTGCAAGCTCGTTGCTAAATAAAAATAATTCTCAATTAATTATTAAGAAAATCTAAAGTCGAATTTTGCTAAGATATGAATATTAAAAGTATTATTGATTTTACATAAGTTATAGTTATCATACTTCCGCTGATAACATTTATGAATGTTATAAAATCACAGGAATTATGTTAAATTACGGAAGAGTGAACCACGAAGAACGCAAAGAACACGAAGTTAAGAGGGTTTGAGAGATATTTTGCGTAAATACCAATTTCTTTTATGTTAGACAAATCACAGATACTGTTGATGATGTTCTAAGGCAGAATTGTACTAATTTGTGTTTATTTACTAACAATTAATTAAAATCGCAAATAATACATTAATTGAGCGATCGCTTCCCCTGATAATTCTAACCGTTTTTGGAAATCCAGTAAACTTAGGTAATGACCAGTAGCGAGACGGTTTTCTATGACTTTCTGTGCTAAGGGTAAATCTATAAAAGGAATTTTACACAAACTCTCAACCGTTGCTGTATTGGGATTAATTAGTTGGGGTTTATCTAAGGAATTGTTGTCATAATAGTTAAATTTTAACAGTGGTTTTAGTGGTTCTAATCGCTGCACTGGTATACCCAAAGCCGCAGCTACATCTTCAAGACAATAAAATACTACACCCGCGCGGGAAAGTTCCACCAGAGATCGACATTGGTGAATTGATAACCCAGGTAAACGCAACCAATCATCTACAGTCGCTTGATTAGCATCAATCCCCAAACCCAATTCAGCCGCTATTTGCACTTCTTCACCAGATTGTAAACGATAATAGGGGTCATTGAGTAATTTAACTCGGAGCTTTTGCGATTTCAGATTTAACGGTAGCCACTTATTCATATTTTTACAGGTATAAATAAGTAATTTTTCCTCAAGCTAATCATCATTAAATCGAACTTTTTTATCACTTAGGAACGGAGAGGGAGGGATTCGAACCCTCGTATACATTACTGCATAACAGACTTTCCAGGTCTGCGCCTTCAACCACTCGGCCACCTCTCCAGGTGTCTCGCTTTACAAGCCTACAACAGAATTTTCAAAAAAGCAAGCATTTTCAAAAAATATTTTTTTCATGACTCCCTGACCTGAAAATGCGGGGTTTTCCACCTATTTTCTTATAATAGACTTTGACACCCCTTCAGCGGAAAAGCTAAAAATCAAGATGGTTCAAACCCACACCATTAAAGTTTATAATCGCCAAACTGGTATATCCCATACTCTGGAAGTTCCCGAAGACCGTTATATTTTGCACACTGCTGAACATAACGGGGCTGAACTCCCTTTTTCTTGTCGTAATGGGGCTTGTACAACCTGTGCGGTGAGAGTTGTATCAGGAGAAATTTATCAACCAGAAGCCATTGGCCTTTCCCCAGCTTTACGTCGTCAAGGTTACGCTTTATTATGTGTAAGTTACGCTCGTTCTGATTTAGAAGTAGAAACACAAGACGAAGATGAAGTTTATGAACTTCAATTTGGGCGCTTTTTTGGTAAAGGTAGAGTTAAAGCGGGTTTACCGTTAGATGAGGACTAATATTTTTTCTATGTTTAGGTTAACAAACAAGTTAACAAATTTCATGGCGAGGACGATCTCTATTATATTCCGTCTTCGCATTCCTGTGATAAAAATAAAAGTAATTATATTGTTGAGTTTGTTATTTTTGGTGAGTTGTCAAAGCCAAAATAAATCCGCAACAATTCCCTCTGATGTGAAATTAGCGCGGGTTGTGAGTGGACAAAGCTTGGAAGTGCTGGGAATGGAAACACAACCCAATTTAATCTCCCAAATCCGATTAATTGGTTTAGATGCACCAGATCTGGGTCAAACTCCTTGGGGGGAAGATGCAAAAAAACACTAGAAACTTTGATTGGTGGTGTAAATCAATCTATTAATCTGGAATTTGACTTGGAAAACAAGGATAAATTTAACCGTACCTTAGCCTATGTATGGAAAGATCAACTGTTATTAAACGAAGAAATCATTAAACAAGGATATGCTTTATTTGTGGCGCGACTGCCTAATAATAAATATAACCGACGTTTAGAAAGGGCGCAACAATGGGCGAGAATTATGGGGAAAGGTATCTGGAACCCTGATAAACCCATGAGAATAACTCCTGGAGAATATCGTCGTCTTTATCGTTAAATTCACTGACAAATAACAACTAACAAATATGCAAATTTTTCTAGATATTGCTACAGAAGCAGCACTGTCCGCAGGCGTAGTTTTACAAAATTATTTAGGTAAATTAGAAGACACAATCACCGAAAAAGGCCGTCCGGGTGACTTAGTTACTGCTGCTGATAAAGCTTCGGAACAGGTAATTTTAGAACTGTTGCGTCGTCATTTTCCCCAACATTCAATTCTAGCAGAAGAGTCGGGAAAACTGGGAAATCAAGATCATGATTTTCTCTGGGCTATTGACCCTCTTGATGGTACAACTAATTACGCCCATCAATATCCCTGTTTTGCTGTTTCCATTGGTTTATTAATTCAAGGTATACCCAAGGTAGGGGTAATTTATGACCCTTTTCGTGATGAATTATTTCGGGCTGGGGCGGGTTTAGGTGCAACCCGTAACCGTCGTCTTATTCATGTTTCCCAAACAGCGGAATTAAATAAAAGCCTGTTGTCTAGTGGATTTGCTTATGACCGCAGAGAAACAGCTGATAATAATTATGCTGAATTTTGTCATCTGACCCATCTTACCCAGGGTGTGCGTCGTGGTGGTGCTGCTGCCTTAGATCTAGCCTATGTAGCCTGTGGACGACTTGATGGTTATTGGGAGAGGGGAATAGCTCCTTGGGACGTTGTGGCGGGGATAATATTGGTTCAGGAAGCGGGAGGAAAGGTGACTGCTTATGATGGGAGTCCGATTAAAATTGAGTCGGGGAGAATTTTAGCTACTAATGGTCATCTTCATGATAGTCTCAGTCAAGAATTAATAAAAGTTCCTCGTTTATCTAGTTGGACGTAATTTCTGTTCAAGAATAAATCATCCAATTTCGTTGTTTTATGAGTCGCTTAAAACCGGCTTTTGTATATTCAAGAGGAAATTTATTTTCTCTAAATTCAGCAATGCAGTTAATGTTATCTCAATGTAAAAATCGAATTAGCAGAAAATGACTGAAGCAGAACTAATACAAATAATTAAACAAGCAGCAAAAGATGAAGTGACAGAACTTAATCTCCGTTATCATCAAATCAGCAGTTTACCACCGGAAATAGTCCAACTTACTAATCTTCAAACTCTCGACATTTCTGGTAATCAAATCAGCAGTTTACCACCGGAAATAG
>OMJF01000275.1 GCA_900299285.1 Anabaena sp. 54
CGGACAACGGACAACGGACAACGGACAACGGACAACGGACAACGGACAACGGACAACGGACAACGGACAACGGACAACGGACAACGGACAACGGACAATATGTGGTTAACTTTGTGTGGTGTAGTGGTTTTATTAGCTTACTTATTTGGTTCTTTTCCAACTGGATATTTAGCGGGTAAGCTATTAAAAGGTATTGATATTCGAGAAGTTGGTTCTGGTTCAACTGGTGCAACTAATGTTTTACGCACTTTGGGTAAAGGTCCAGGGGCATTTGTTCTATTAATTGATGCTTTAAAGGGAGTATTAGCAATAAATCTAGTTTACGCCTTATTTAATATTGCTTATGTTCGTAATTTCATACCAATACCAGCAACTATAAATATCGAAATTTGGCAACCTTATTTAGTCACTTTGGCTGGGTTAGCTGCCCTTTTAGGACATAGTAAATCAGTCTTTCTGGGCTTTACAGGTGGTAAATCTGTGGCTACTGGTGTGGGAATTTTATTAGCTATAAATTGGCAAGTAGGATTATCAACATTAGCAGTTTTTGCTGTCGTCATTGCTATTTCTAGAATTGTTTCTTTAAGTTCTATTTCTGGGGCTGTGGCTGTTTCCATTTTTATGATAATTTTTCATCAACCTTTAGCCTACATTATTCTCGGTATTGCTGGAGGTTTATATATAATTATCCGTCATCGCAGTAATATTGAGCGATTAATTGCGGGTACAGAACCGAAAATTGGCCAGAAAGTAGAAACACAAACTCAACAAACTAGCTAAGGTCTGTCGAAAAAGTTATCATGGTTTTGTAATCCTCCATTACCATAACATTTCCAAAAGAAACATTTTTATAGTGTTTATAGTAACCACTCCAAAATTGCCAAAATGTATTTCCGTATTTAGGGTGATCACCTCCGTCACAAGGATAAACATCACAGGGGTAAATTAAATGTCCCTTCTCAATAAAACAGGCTTCAGCTATAAACAAATTGTTCTTGTCTGTTTTTTTTGGTCCTGTACTACGAAAGACACTCCAACCATGATTATTAACTAGAGGACTATTATTATGCCAAATGTAGTATCTATAGGTTATTCCTGCGATAATTCCCCAAGCGTTGGGGTCGAGGTTCATGTCTTTAGCCATTTGTCGAACAATGGCAGGATCCATATAATTATCTTTACAGGTTTGGTCGACGGATTGATAAGCAGTATTTAGTATTTGCTGTATCTCTTCGTCGTTCATATCCTGAATTAAAGTCTCAATGATGTCCCTTTCGATGCCAAAAACATTGGATACTATATCAACTAGATCATCAATTTTTGGTTCAGGTACTGTAAAAAATATTCCTAAATCTAAATTTAGTTTCAGCCCGTGCTTGATTATATCCCACCAGTCACGAAAGTTTGTCACCCATTTACCGGGTCTATATACTCCTTCAGGGCTACCTGTGGGAGAATAGGGTAAATTATATTCCCAACAACCAGGGCGGCCATCGTGCCAGGGATCTTTTGCGCCATACTCATGATGCACTCGCACGTGCAAATCATGTTTGCTAAAGTTGCGAAAATGGAATTGCCATTCAAATTGGTCAGCCATAATCGTGGTTACTCAAGTAGCTAGTTATTTAGTTGATGTTGGTAACGGGTGACAGGTCATTGCTGAGTAATTTTCTGTTTTAATCCTGTAAATCCAATAAATAAGCGATCGCACAGGGTTGGAAAAAACTACTATCATCAATATTGCTTTTCATAATTGTTAAAGTTAAAGTCACGACTCCAAAAGTTCCAGAACGTATTTCCGTGTTTGGGGTAATCAGTATCATCACAAGGATAAATCAGTCGTCCCTTGTCAATAAAACAGCCTTCTGCAATCAACAAGCGGTGCTTTGCTTTGTCTCCCCAAGTACGAAATACACTCCAACCATGTTCATTAATGATAGGACTATTCCTATTCCATATCTGGTCTCTGTAGGTTTTTCCAGTGATAATTCCCCAAGCTTTCGGATCTAGATTCATGTCTTTAGCCATTTGGCGAATAACGGTCGGATTCATTAAGTTATTTATACAGGTTTGATCGACGGATTTGTAACAAGTCGTTAGCATTTGCTCTATCTCTTCGTTACTCATGTTTTTAACACAAGCCTCAACTATATCCGTGTCTACGGCAAAAACATTAGAGATGGCCTCAATTAAATCATCGGTTTTTGGTGACTGTACAACAAACAATATTCCTAAATCTAAATTTAGTTTCAGCCCGTTCTTAATTACAGGCCACCACTTCCTAAAGTCTACTACGCAATTACCGGGTCTATATACTCCTTCAATGCTGCCTGTAGGAGAATAGGGTACTTGGTGTTTCCAAATACTAAAATGACTATCATTGGGAGATGTTGATACACAACCTGTGGGAAGTACCTGGACTTGCATTTCATTTTTGTTAAAGTTGCGAAAATGGAATTGCCATTCAAATTGGTCGGTCATAATTGTAGTTATCCTTATGATCAAAAAATTTATATATTCGCTAATTATCTAGATGTCTTAAAAGTTTTTGGTGAATATAATAGAGTCTACGGCAGGCTTTAGAAACGCTAATACACAACAAAGTCCAGATCCGTGGACTAACGAAAACGAAAAATTGAGGGTTTTAAACCTGCGAAGGCAGGTTTTGTCTGTGTAGATGTGATTTCTAATCGCCCAAGTTAGACTTTTCAGACATCATTTTAGAAGTATATAGTTATTTACGTCAGATGAATATTCCAAAATTCCCACTTTTTTATATGTAAAAAAACGTCATTATTCGTGATATAATCAAATTTATCCACTTTATACACACTCAAACTACATCTCACGTTAAATTACTCAGCGTTAATCTCTTAATCTATGTCTGAAGAAAATCCCCATGGCAATTCTGTGGTTGTGACTCACCAATTTAATGACCTAGATAGGTTTGCACAAGCCATAAAACCTCTGAATATCAAAGAAGGTAGTCAATTAAGCCCAGGAGGTTTTCTAGGAACTGTCAATTTTGCGGACTTTGGTAATCTCAAATTTACTCACCTGTATCAAAATCAAGCTGCTAAAGCCACTGGCATCAAATCTAGTGATGATATCTCCTTTGTGTTGGCATTTCACCCCAAGTTGATAGAAGCAATCTCTCACGGTTGTGCTATTGAAAAATATGATCTATTTGGTTTTGACCCTACTAGGGAAGTAGATGTATTTGTTAGTAAAGACATTCATCTGGTCATGGCTAGTGTAAATGCACAGGATTTTCATATTTTATACGAACAAATGGGATACGAAGGAGCTAATAAGGCTCTCAAGTACAATGCTATGGGTTTACACCCAGCATCATTGCGACCTCTTAGGGCTTTCTA
>OMJF01000276.1 GCA_900299285.1 Anabaena sp. 54
ATTTCGTTCTTATGAGGTACAAATCATAATCATGAAACTCTTGTGGGGTGGGCATCTTGCCCGCCCAAACTGTACCTTATTACACCGGAAAATGCTGTATATTATGTCAGTTGTATAACTTATGAAATAGTTAATTCTCATAATAAATAACCATGAAAAAACCAATTAAAAAAGCCTTAACTTTACTGTCAGTTTACTATGCTTATATGCTGGAATATCGCTCAGAATTAATTCTCTGGGTTTTAGCAGGTTCTCTACCAATGATTATGATGGGTATTTGGGTACAAGCAGCGGAAAGTGGTAAATTTGGTTTTCAACCTGTAGACTTTGCTCGGTATTTCTTTGCTGTTTTCCTGTCTAAACAAATTAGTGTGGTTTGGGTAATTTATGACTTTGAAAAAGAAATATTAGAAGGTAAACTTTCTCTAAAATTATTACAGCCTTTAGATCCAATTTGGCATCATCTTGGTAATCATTTAGGTGAAAGAGTAGCTCGAATACCTTTTGTATTGCTTTTATCAATATTCTTTTTTGTTCTGTATCCCCAAGCTTTTTGGCTGCCAAATATAACTAATTTATTACTATTTATCTTAGCAGCAATTATGGCTTTTGCTTTAAGATTTATCATTCAATATACCGTTGCTATGTTGGCATTTTGGACAGAAAGAGCAGCGGCTTTAGAAAATTTATGGATGTTGTGTTTTCTATTTTTATCGGGTTTAATAGCACCTTTAGATATCTTTCCCGAAAATATCAGAAACATAGTTATGTTAACACCTTTTCCCTACATGATTAATTTCCCTGCGAGTATTTTGGTGGGACTACCTGTAAATTTAACCAGAGGATTTTTGTCAATTATTGGTTGGTTTCTTGTATTTTTAGGCGCTAATCGTTTTTTATGGCGTAAGGGTTTAAAACGCTATTCCGGTATGGGGGCTTGACACACTTTTGATTTATCAGGGTTTGAGGTTTATTTCGATAATTCATAAATAAACTTAGTATAAATATTGACCTACCTTATTTACTTATCTTGTGTAAATTAATTTACACAAAATTGTCAGATTATCCACGTAAAGTAATATTTATGACTTATAATACAATATAAGCAAATGTCTATTTGTGATCAATGTCTGTAAATAAAGTATTTTTAGCTTATGAATGGGTAAGCAGTAGCTTGTATAATATAAAAAATATATATTCAAAAATATCAATATTTATACTGTTTTGCGGGGGGGGGGGGGTAGATGATACCATGGTTACGTATTTGGTATATATCTAACATAAAAACATATTGTTTTGTAAACAAGGAGACTGACACCATGATTCGTCGTTTCGCCTTAGCTTCTGCCATCTTAATCGCCGCCGCTTCTGCTACTCCAGCAATGGCAGATACAGTAGCAGCAACATTAGATATCTCGGCTTCTGTTCCTCCAAAGTGTGTTTTTGGTACTAATACAAACATTACTTTTGGTGATTATGACCCAATTGTTACTAATGCTACTAGTGGTACTGATCTCACTGATAGTGGCGAAATAAAATATACCTGTACTGTTGGTGTTAGTCCTTATATTACTTTAAATCAGGGTAATTATGCTGATACTGGGTCTAGTGAGGGCTCACCACTACGTCGCTTGAAAGATGGTTCTAACTTCCTCTCCTATAATATTTACACAAATGTGGAAAGAACTACTGTTTGGGGAAATACTAATACTACTGGTACTCCAGGTACGGGTAATGGTATTGAACAAACTGTGACTCTTTACGGTAAGATTGCCAGGGGTCAAAATGTTCCCCCGGGTACAGGGTACAGTGATACTGTAACAGCTACTATCAGTTACTAAGTGTCTGATCATACCTATCCTTGTCGAACACAGGAGCGAATAACCTAGACATTGAGTAAAAACTATGCCAGGAATATCCGTAACCCACTGAGCAAAATCACAGTTACGGAATTTCCTGGTAATTGCACCTTAACAGTCAAAGCCAATGTTTTCCTTGAGAGAGCGCTTAAAATTACTGCTGTTTCTGAGCCTATTCCTGAGCTTATGTTTTAAAACATCCAAAGCCAATGCCGGAAATTATAGCGTTAATCCCATTAATGTTATGCTTTCTCCCAGAGTTTCCACTACTCTGCTAAAATTACGTAATCAGGATAATAGTCCTGGTAGCTTTCAATTCAAAGTATTCAAATGGGAACAAAATGCCCAAGGAGAAGATAAACTCACTCCCACAGAAGATATTATTCTGTTTCCATCTCTACTTACCGTAGAACCCCAGGGAGAGCGGCAAATTAGACTCGGTTCTAAAGTTCCCATTAATACCGTTGAAAAGACTTACCGACTGATTGTGGAAGAACTACCAACAAAAACCAGTAAACCCACTCAGAATGCCATCCAAATTTTAACTAATTTAAGTATTCCTATTTTTGTACAACCGAGTCAAATCAACCAGTCAGGAAAAATGGGACCACTAGCAATCAAAAAAGGTAATTTATCTTTTGAGATTAATAATACTGGTAATGTGAATCTTCGGCCACAGCAGATAACAGTGCAAGGACTAAGCGCCACAGGGGAAAAAATTATTGAAACTTCTGTTAATAGTTGGTACATCTTAGCAGGTAATACTAAATCCTACAGTGTGCAATTACCACCTAAAGAAAAATGTAATGGGGTCAAAAAACTCCTAGTAGAAGTAAAAACCGCAAAAACCACCTTTAAAGAAACCCTAGACACTCCCCAGAGCGCTTGTGCTGCTGCTAACCCCCCTTAGTCCCCGTCGGAAACCGGAATCTTGTCCCCTCCCCTTCACAAGG
>OMJF01000277.1 GCA_900299285.1 Anabaena sp. 54
AGCTAAATCTAAAACTAATTCAGGAATCCAAGCAGAACGATCATTTTCAAAAGATTGATAAACTCCTTGATAACCTGATACAATTGTGTCAGTTATTTGCCTTTCTAATCCATTTTCAATAAACTCAGGTAATAACTGGGGTAATAATGGTGTTACATCATGATAAATCAGATAGTGAATATCAATTATCCAACCCGCAAATAGAGTATGAACAGTAATCAAAAACTGACAAAGAGCGTCAAAATCTTTGTTATTTAATTTGTAACGACGCGGTAAATTGCTAATATCAATATCACAACTTTTGAGTTGTTCTTCCTCTTCTAATACCTCTAAATTGTGGGTATCAGGCTCATTAATTACTTTAGGATTCTTGCCCTGTTGAATTAGCATATCTCGCGCTGATTTCCACTTTCTCGCTCGTGCCTTAGCTGAATCATACATAATGTCCATATAAGGTAATCGAGCCAATACAGTTCCATATCTGTAAATAGTTTGTCCGTATCCCCAATAAGCTATGCGAAAATTAAGATAATCTCCTTCAATTTCTGACTCTAAAATTAAAAGAGGCTCAGATTTTAGCATTTTAAAAAGCACTTGGATACTAGAACCACCATGATATTTATTACTATCCCAAGCTCCATCTAATAATTGCACAGGTCTAATTTGACTATGCAAATGATAGTTTTTATCTAAAAATTGTCGTAAACCCTGAGCTAAAGTATTCTCCATTTTAGGTAAACCTTGAGTAGCACTGCCAAATTTATCAAAGTTCACCTCTGGAGGAGCAATAATTACTTTCAAAGGAGGGCGATTATTATTAACATGAGAATCGAGAATTAAAGACGGAACAATTCTCAACGGCCAATGTTCAAAAATTTTATTAACTTCTGGCAATGCCAGGGCTGTTTCTCGCTGTTTAGCTGCTACTTCTAATTGAGTTTCACGGGTAAACTCTGCTAACTCTAGTTGTAGTTGTTTTTGTCTTTCAAATTGCTCTAACTCAGATGCTTTTCTTAGTTCGTTTCTAAGCTGCTCTAATTTTAATTGTGTTTCCTGACTTTTATCAGCTAGTTTTAATTGAGTCTGCTGATTAATCAGACCTGCCACTACTTGAAAGCCACCAGAAATGAAACTGGAAACAATATCTGTCATAGGTGATTTTTGCGGTTGATTTGGTTGTATTTGAATTGGTAAATCTGACATATAGTAAGGTTATAGAAAGTAATAAGATTTATGTCTTTAAACCTATTAAAAAATCTGCTAACTTTGACATGATCAAAATAAATCTAATTTATCAAAATTAGCAGATAATAAAAGCAGAAAAATCATGATTGATTCAGATTTTCAGCCGCTTTTTGATGGTAATAGTCCGCCTCTTGTTGCAATGAATCAGCCATATCAAAAGACCCATCATTTGCCCAACTTGCGGCTCTATCTTCGTAATGTTTTGCCCAACCTTCATTATAAGCCGCTTCCGCATAATCTGGTGTCGCCTCACGAGGTATCACCTCAGCATGAAAATTACTGGTAGATAAATGGCTCTCAAAACTAGGGGTTTCAATATAAACAGAATTTTGCAAGTGATCAAAGTTAGAATGGAAATCAGCACCAGAAAAAGAAACGCAATCAGAATGTAAAATTGTGTTTGAATGCAAATCAGTTAAAAAATCGTGAGAATGTTGATCAAGTCCCTGAGAGATTGATTCAACATGGCTGGAATAACTTGAGTTTAAATCGTGATTCAGATCACTGACATTGTGCGCTGCATGATCTATAACCGCATCCGGGAAATGATGATTACCGACGATTTCGCCATGATTTAATGCGTCCATCTGATTAACCCTTTAGAGTATAGTTAGTAAAATATATTATAACAGAGTCTTATAAAAAACATCATGCCAACATACAAATTTAAAGGAAAAATTGATCAATCTGGTAACTTGCTGATTACCAACCCCCTAAATTTACCTCCCGAAAATGTAAAAATCATAGTCTGATAAACTACTCTTGATCATACCAAATTATCTTTTTCCCAAATTCCAATATGTCAGAAGCATAATAAATGTGTAAAATAATGTGAATGTGTAAAATTAAAGAGTTCACTAACTACCAAAATCACCATGACACGCTGGTTTAATATTGCAGGCCCCTGTAACAATGATATCCACTACCTCCTATCTCCCACAGTCAGATTACCAGACTTAGAGGAGCTAATTCAACAACGTAGTTATTTTGTCCTCCATGCACCACGACAAACAGGGAAAACCACCGCTATGTTATCCCTAGCAAAACAACTTACTGATACCGGAAATTATGCTGCCGTGATGGTATCAGTAGAAGTAGGAAGTGCATTTAATCATGATCCTAGTACCGCAGAATTAGCAATTTTAGGATCTTGGTATAATACCATAAATATTCGTTTACCTAAAGAATTACAACCACCTATTAAACAATGGCAACAGGAAGAACCAGGACAAAGAATTAAGGCTTTTTTAGAAAGTTGGGTAAAGTCTTTAAACCGCCCTTTAGTATTATTTATAGATGAAATTGATTCTCTACAAAATGATACTTTAATTTCAGTTTTAAGACA
>OMJF01000278.1 GCA_900299285.1 Anabaena sp. 54
ACATCGCCTCCGTCCTGGCGATCGCATTAGCTTAGGTAAGGGCGATTTAGTGACTTTCTTGTTTCAACTCTCTTAGGAACAGGTAATAATAGGTAATAGGTAATGGGTAATGGGTAATGGGTAATGGGTAATGGGTAATGGGTAATGGGTAATTGCCACTTGGCTTTACAGTGGAGGAAGTGCTAACGGCGAATTTATTCGCCGAGCATAAGATAAGTACCCAAGCAAAATTAATTGCACATAATAATTGAAAACAAAATCTCTCTACTCCTTACCTGTTCACTGTTCCCTATTTCCTGTTCCCTATTCCCTGTTCCCTCTCCTAAATATGAAATTTATAGAGTGTCAAAACAGCTTATTAACTCTAGTTGCTAGTTATCCAATAAACTAGATAATTAGCAACTTGGGTAAAAACATGATTAATGATACAGAGTATATCAGGAAGGCTGAAGCGAATCGCGTAGAAGTTCTCAGCGAAGCACTACCTTACATTCAACAATTCGCTGGTCGCACCGTTGTGGTTAAATATGGTGGTGCTGCAATGAAGGATAGCAACCTCAAAGATAAGGTGATTCGGGATGTGGTATTTTTATCTTGTGTTGGTTTGCGGCCAATTTTAGTCCATGGTGGCGGTCCAGAAATTAATAGTTGGTTAGGTAAATTAGGAATTGAAGCGCAATTTAAAAATGGTTTGCGTGTTACCGATGCGCCGACAATGGATGTAGTGGAAATGGTGTTGGTGGGGCGTGTAAATAAAGAAATTGTCGCTCTCATTAACCAAGCTGGAGGACTGGCTGTAGGACTTTGTGGTAAAGATGGTAATTTAATTACTGCTCGTCCTCAAGGTGATGAAGGAATTGGTTTTGTTGGCGAAGTAAGTAGTGTTAATATCAAAATTTTAGAAACACTTTCTAGTAATGGCTATATTCCCGTAGTTTCCAGCGTTGCTGCTGATGAAACGGGACAGGCTTATAATATTAATGCTGATACCGTAGCGGGGGAAATAGCCGCAGCTTTGGGAGCAGAAAAATTAATTTTGCTCACTGATACCAGAGGAATTTTAAAAGATTATCATGACCCTTCTACTTTGATTCCAAAAATAGATATTCGGGAGGCGCGACAATTAATTGCTGATGGTATAGTTAGTGGGGGGATGATTCCTAAAGTGAATTGTTGTGTGCGATCGCTGGCTCAAGGAGTCAAAGCTTCACATATAATTGATGGTCGTATCCCTCATGCTTTACTGTTAGAAGTATTTACAGATGTGGGAATTGGAACAATGATTCTTGGTTCTCAGTTGAGACAATAATCGGGATTAATAGTCCTGGTGAATAAAATTGACGGTTACACAAACAAAGTCCGCCTCCGCAAACCACATAACAATCAGATATTTCTAACCCACGCAGGTGGGTTTTGTTTGTATAGATGAGGTTTCTAACCGCCGATTTCACTACATAAAAATCAAAGATCTCTAACCGCCGATTTCACTAATAACTAATAACTAATGACTTAATAACTAATGACTACAGAAAGTTTAGAACTGGCTAGATCTCGTTACCAAATTGGGACAATTGCTTTTGAAAATGGTCAATATCGAGAAGCTGTAGAAAATTTAGAAAAAGCCAGCGCCCTATTAGGAAAAAATACCCGTTTTGCTGGTGAAGTAGAAATTTGGTTGGTGAATGCTTATGAAGCTGCGGGACGTTCAGAAGAAGCAATAAATCTTTGTCAACAACTTGTAGGTCATCCCCATTACGAAATTCGTCAACAAGCAAAGCGCCTAGTCTACATTTTAAAAGCACCCAAACTTAATCGTCCTCAAGAATGGATGACAGAAATTCCCGATTTTGGTATAGTTGCT
The DNA here is from genome assembly GCA_900299285.1 of Anabaena sp. 54. Classification (GTDB taxonomy): domain Bacteria; phylum Cyanobacteriota; class Cyanobacteriia; order Cyanobacteriales; family Nostocaceae; genus Dolichospermum. The sequence goes on from OMJF01000278.1 coordinate 1,862, forward strand.
GATAACAAATCTAAAATAGTTGTCAATTCCCAAACTAAAAAATCTCAATCTCAACCCAAATCTGTAGAACCAGAATATGTTGATCTTAGCACGGTCAATACTAAAGATAATCGCTTTGTTTGGGTAGCTTTAATTGCTGTTTGTTTAACAATTTCCTATTTAGTTTGGTTAAGTTTTTAGCAAATCAGGAGAAATTTATTCATGAATGTATTATCTTTGATTAAGATAAAATCTGTATTTTCTTCACTTACCAAAATTACCAAAATAAAATCTATTTTATTGATGGTAATACTTTCTTCATTGCTGCTATCTGGTTGTGTGAAATATGATTTAGGAGTAAATTTTAATAGCACAAATAATGGGGAATTAATACAGCATATTCAGTTAGCGGAAAGAATTACTCTTTTTAGTAGTGATTATCTATCGGAATGGTTAAAAACTTTAGAAAATCAAGCCCGAAGTTTAGGAGGTTCAACACAGAGAATTTCACCAGCAGAAATTATTGTAAAAATTCCTTTTACTAGTGCGAAGGAATTACAAAAAAAATTTACTGTATTTTTCAAAAATCCCAGGTCTGAAGATAGTAATAATTCAGAAATATCAGATATTACCTCAAGTTTAGTTGCGGAAGATCGGAATTTTTTCCTATTTTCTAGAAATCATCTAGTTTATGATTTAGATTTGCGTTCTTTGGCCATGCTTACCACCAAGAATAATAATTCAATTGTCAATTTAGACTTTAGTTTACACACACCTTGGGGAACAAGAAACATTGAGAATAATAAAAATGCTATTAAACCGGAAAAGCATGGTAATCAATTGATATGGACACTTAAACCAGGTGCTATCAATCATATAGAGGTGGTGTTTTGGTTACCTAATTTCCTGGGAATTGGGACTTTATTAATTATTGGTTTTGTGTGCTTGGGTTTCTATTTGAGATATAAGTTATTACCAAATCCCAGTATTCAGTAAATCTAGTAGGGTGCGTTAATGAAATGTAACGCACCATGATCAGGTTTTCCGCTTCAATTTATTCTACAGGAAATTAATGTGTTGATATTTTAGTTTTGTATCCATTGTATTGTTTCCTCTGATATAAGAGATATTGAGTTCTTGTTGTCAGGAAATATTTTATATATTTCGCTACAATGTGCCACTCTTTGACATAAATCTAAAACATAGTTTTTATTGATTTGTAGCATTGATTTTACTCCTAAATCATTAGGTAGATTATAGTATATTATCAGAATCAGGATGTCCAGGATTTGAGGATTTTCAGGATTTATTCATCAACTAACAGCAAAATTTGTAAATGGTCTAATGCGAGGGTGACGAAATCCTAGTATAATGTCTTCTTTAGGAACACCTGCGGCAATTAAATCATTAGCAATACCTTCTTCTGTATCGTCATATTGAATCCAAATTTTTTGATCTATGATATCTATATGAATTGGGGTTGTATGAAGATATTTATCATTATTCCATCCCATATCTAATACTAAATAGCGCCCTCTTTCATCATCAAATAATACCTGGGAAGTATAACCATCGGGTATGGAGGCGCGATATTCGGCATTTTCTGTTAATATTCTTTTGATAATGTGTTGATATTTTAGTTTTGTATCCATTGTATTATTTCCTCTGATATATCATTAAATACGATTAGTTTGATAATTTTATTTTTAATCAAAATCTGTCCTATTTCTATTGTAAACACACTTTGATAAGCTGGTTGGGAAATGGCTAAATATAAATCTCGCTGTTCTCCAATTTCATTCAGGATTTGTTTGTATAGAATATACTGTCCTAATGCTTGTTCTAAATCTTTAACATCTGATGCACTAACAAAACTTTTGACTTCAACAACTATTTTTGCTGTTCCTTTTTCTGCACTAATTAACCGTTCTGCTCCTAAGTCCACAGATAATCGTTTATTTCCTATTTGCAAAGGAAAGGGATCATGGGTAATAGTCCAACCGTCTTTTTGTAAGGCGATTTTTACGGTATTATGGTAGATATCTCTTCTGGACATTACGGAAAGTTAAATTTTTAGGTGAGGTTTAGTTTATAATCTCATTTTGTCTGATAGCGAAGCATAAAGCCAAATATTGGAATCAATAAAGTATTTTGTCATATTACCACCGTTCATTTGCTTCGTCTCTAGTCAGTGGTTGAAAGTTAGCAATTTTGATGGGGTTTGTGGTTAAGTTACTAATTATTCCTGTTGTGGGAAATTGTTTCTTTTTAAGGATAGGTTGTAAAATCACAATTTCGACTATTTCCGCGCTGTTTATTTCTGCTTGATATTCTAGGGGAATTTCAATTTTACCGTGATTAACTTTTGCTTGAAAGTGGATGTTTGTGGTCATTTGTTGATGTTCTTTGATATATTTTGATTTAGTGATTATAGCATATTGTCAGAATCAGGATGTCCAGGATTTGAGGATTTACAGGATGGAAAAATGTTGGGTTGAGACAACCCAACCTACGTAATTTAATTTATAATGTCACTTGATTTTCTCTGGTGATTCTAATTAAAAATCTCAGAGCTTCATTAACTGATTCAGCATTAGGAAAAATTTCTGCTACATCTGCATCTAGTTTGATGATTGTATTACCGAAACTTTTACGTTTTGCTCCCATTTTCCTAACTTTGAGAGTTTTTAAATCATATTCATCTCTTAATTCATCTTCCATTGTTTTAACCCTCTTGATAAGTTTTGAGTTCTTGTTTTAAGGAAATATTTTATATATTTCGCTACGATGTGCGACTCTTTGACATAAAATAGTTTGAGTTTCTTGATCAAGAGTTAAACCGATTCTATAATCTCCTACTCTAATTTTATATTTATCTTTGTAACCTTTCATTTTCCCAAGATAAGCTAATTCAAAGGGATTTTCTATTTCTAATTCAGTAAAAACAATTGCTTCTATACGAGATTGCACATCTTGAGGTAAAGAAGCTAATTCTTTGAGAAATTTTTTGGTATATTCAACTTTCCACATTGTTATTTTTCAGTGATTTTAAATATTTGATAGCTTCATTTTTAGATAGAATTTCATCAGTTTCTACTTCTTCCATGAGTTTTGCTAATCCATAGTTTTCTAATATTTCTTCTATTTGTTCAAATTCGGTAATAGGAATTTGTACAGCGATTGGTTTTTGATTTTGATCTAAAACATAGTTTTTATTGATTTGTAGCATTGATTTTACTCCTAAATCATTAGGTTGATTATAGCATATTGTCAGAATCAGGATGTCCAGGATTTTAGGATTTACAGGATGTGCTTTTTTAAGGATGAAAGATTAAGCAATCAATTTCTTTTCTTATTCACCATATCAGTTATTGAAGAATATTTTTAATTTCTTCTATAGTATATGGTGGATTTTTACGATGTATCATAGCATGACAATTAGGACATACTGGACGTAAATCTTTAATTGGATCAATTTCGTATTCTTGATTAATTTCTGATAAAGGAATTAAATGATGAACATGAATAAAATCTTGTCCAATTTTTCCATAAACTTTCTCAAAGTTAAACCCACATACATAACAATTTTTACCATAATATTCAATACATATTTTGCGAGCTTGATTATTTCTTTCATAACGATTTACCGTTATTATTTGTTTTGCTCCTTCATAAAGAGTAATTATTTCATCTTCATTAGATAGTTCTTCAGCTAATATAAAAGATGTACTAATAATAGCATAATCCGGCTGTGGAACAAATGTTTCTAATTTATGACAGAGGTATTCAATAATTTCTTTTTGGTGATTTAATTTAGACCTTTCGTTAATTTTACTATATTTATAATTCGCTTTTCTAATAAATTCATAATGAAGTTCTTTGATAAGATTCCAATCTTTAATATAATCTTCTGAAGGATTATAAAATCCATTTACCGAAGGAACTTGGCTATAACTTGGATAATCATGAGTATCCCAGATCCAATTTTCACATTTTTCTAAATAATCTTTATAATTTTTATGTTTATCTAGTATTTCACGATCTAAAGCTAACCAAATACCCTGTTGTTCAATAGACAATACAATTAAATTACCTACAATAAGCCTAATTTTATTTTGATCATGTTTATAATAAATTGCCCACTTATTAGAACCATAATCATGACAATATCTGATTGAATCAACTAATATTGTTAGGTAATGAAGATATATTTTAAATTCTATGCTATCTAAAATATTTTTAACTGCTTCTTTTTTCACATTCATCATTCACAACTACCTTTAAATATTCAATCTAAGCTACTGCAAATTCTGTAAACTTCCGAGTTTCACAGATCATGAGATGCTAAAACAATATCTTCTTTAACTTTAATCACCTAAATTAAGAGAGATTATCAAAGCTAAATTGACTTTTTCGATCAACATTGGCGATAAAATACCTAATTTTTTATGAAAAACAGATTGATTCACAGTTGCTATTTTATCACTTCTAATTATTGAGCTTTTTTTCAGTCCAGTTTCCTGAAAATCATCATCTTGATCAGAGACTAAAACCCAAGTATCTCTTAAATCACCATCAGGTATTTTTGAGAAAATTCCTAAAATAATTACTTCTTCTCTATGAACAGCAATAACTAAAGCAGGTCTAAGTTTATTACTGCTTAAATCGCTAAAAGGAAAGGAAACTAACCAAATTTCATGAATCTTAGGTTTCATCATTATAAATATCTTCTTCTGGATCATTCCACTCTGTAAATCCTGTTTCTGCTAATTTCATAAACTCTCTTATTTCCAATGCTTTTCTAATTTCTGCAATTAATTCATTAATTTCTTCTACAGGAAATTGTAGAATCATGGCTTTAATTTCTTCCTTTTTTACCTTCATTGTTCATAACTCCTATTAATTAAAGCAACAATAAACAGAGTATCAACAAAAATTTTAGTCTTCACCTACATCTCTCCCTAAACTAATCGCAACTTGTACATAAAAATCTTCAGGAGCATCAATAGAAATTTTCCTTAATTGAGACATGATACTAGGCTTTTTCACGGGTTTTTCTGCATTTTCTAACTTTTTAATTAATTCATAAACCTGATTAAGTTCTTCCGGTGTTAAACTTTCTAAATGTTCCTGAATAATTTGTTTTGTAATCATAGTAACCTACCTAATGTAAACTTTACTGTTCAAATTATAAACTATAAACTGTCTATTTCTGACAAATTCGTTTACCAGTAACTCCTGTAACAATTCCCTTACAATAAAATAAAGAAATCAAGATATTGCAGGAGAACAGCTAAATCATGTTAGCAGAATACCAACAACACACCCAAGAACGCGCCCAACTCAGTATTCCCCCCTTACCATTAGACGCAGTACAAACTTCAGAATTATGTGAATTACTGAAAAATCCCGCACTGGGTACGGAAGAGTTATTATTACATTTATTACGCGATCGCATTCCCCCCGGAGTTGATCAAGCTGCTTATGTCAAAGCTGGTTTTCTTACTGCTATTGCTAAAGGAGAAATTACCAGTCCCCTAGTTTCTCCCATCACCGCAGTAGAATTACTAGGAACAATGGTAGGCGGTTATAACGTCCAATCACTGATTGATTTACTCAGTTCCCCTGTAGCAGAAAACGCAGCAACAGCATTAAGCAAAATTCTTTTAGTTTATGATGCTTTTAACGACGTATTAGAACTATCAAAAACCAACAAATACGCTAAAAAAGTGGTAGACTCCTGGTCCGCAGCGGAATGGTTTACTACTCGTCCCACTTTACCCGAAGCTATCACCGTTACGGTTTTCAAAGTTCCCGGAGAAACCAACACCGACGACTTATCACCCGCAACCCACGCTACAACTCGTCCAGATATTCCTTTACACGCCTTAGCAATGTTAGAAACCCGACAACCGGGAAGTTTAGAAACCATTGCAGACTTAAAGAAAAAAGGACATCCTGTGGCTTATGTCGGTGATGTGGTGGGTACAGGTTCATCTCGTAAATCTGCAATCAATTCCGTATTATGGCACTTAGGTAATGATATACCCTGTGTACCTAACAAACGCGCCGGAGGTTATATTTTAGGTGGGGCGATCGCACCTATCTTTTTTAACACCGCCGAAGATGCAGGAGCATTACCCATACAATGCGATGTCACCCAAATGGAAACAGGTGACGTAATTACAATTTACCCCTACAAAGGTCAAATTACCAAAGCGGGAACAATTATTGCAACTTTCACCCTCAAACCTGACACCATTTTAGACGAAGTTCGCGCTGGTGGACGCATACCCCTATTAATTGGCCGTACCCTCACCGACAAAACCCGTCAAGCATTAGGTTTAGCACCCAGCGATTTATTTATCCGATCCCCCCTAACCTCCCTTACTAAGGGGGGACTGGGGGGTACGGACACCGGAAAAGGCTTCTCATTGGCGCAAAAAATGGTCGGGAAGGCGTGCGGATTGCCCGGTGTACGTCCGGGTACATCCTGCGAACCAATCATGACTACAGTGGGTTCTCAGGACACTACCGGACCCATGACCAGAGACGAGTTAAAAGAACTTGCTTGTTTAGGTTTCAGTGCAGATTTAGTCATGCAGAGTTTCTGTCACACAGCCGCTTATCCCAAACCTGTAGATATTAAAACACATCAAGAACTACCAGATTTCATTTCATCCCGTGGTGGCGTGGCTTTGCGTCCTGGTGATGGTATCATTCACTCCTGGTTAAACCGGATGTTATTACCGGATACAGTGGGAACAGGTGGCGACTCCCATACGCGCTTTCCTTTGGGTATATCCTTTCCTGCGGGTTCTGGATTAGTTGCCTTTGCGGGTGCATTGGGTGTAATGCCTTTAGATATGCCAGAATCAGTATTAGTGAGATTTAAAGGAGAATTGCAACCCGGAATAACCTTGAGAGATATTGTTAACGCCATTCCTTATGTTGCTATCCAAAAAGGATTATTAACCGTCGAGAAAAAGAACAAGAAAAATGTTTTTTCTGGACGAATTATGGAGATTGAAGGATTACCTAATTTAAAAGTAGAACAAGCATTTGAATTAACAGATGCTTCCGCCGAACGTTCTTGTGCTGGATGTACAATTAAATTGAGTGAAGAGACAATTGCCGAATATTTGCGGTCAAATATTGCCCTATTAAAAAATATGGTAGCACGGGGTTATAGTGATGCCAGAACTATCATGAGAAGGGTAGCAAAAATGGAGGAATGGTTAGCTAATCCCGTGTTATTATCTGGTGATGCAGATGCGGAATATGCAGAAATAATTGAGATTGATTTGAATGAGATTAAAGAACCAATTGTAGCTGCTCCCAATGACCCAGATAATGTTAAGTTATTATCGGAAGTTGCTAATGATCCAGTACAGGAAGTTTTTGTTGGTTCTTGTATGACAAATATTGGACATTATCGAGCAACTGCGAAGGTTTTGGAAGGTGCAGGAGAGGTAAAAGCGCGGTTATGGATTGCACCTCCAACAAGAATGGATGAACACCAATTAAAGGTAGAAAAAGTGTATGATGTTTTCGTGAATGCGAAAGCGAAAACAGAGATTCCTGGATGTAGTTTATGTATGGGAAATCAGGCTAGAGTGGAAGATAATACAACAGTGTTTTCTACCTCAACTCGTAACTTTAATAATCGCATGGGAAATGGCGCACAAGTGTATTTAGGATCGGCGGAATTGGCGGCGGTTTGTGCCTTGTTGGGGCGTATTCCTAATGTGCAGGAATATATGGATATTGTGGGTGAGAAAATTAATCCTTTTGCTGATAATTTGTATCGCTATTTGAATTTTGATCAAATTGTTGGTTTTGAGGATGAGGGGAGAGTGATTAGTAAGGAGGAACAGGCGGCTTTGGTATAATTTAGGTTAGGGTGGGTCTGGATGGACTCACCTTCAAAATTATAAAATCAATTTTTTGATATTTAGGAGTCAATCTGATGGCAAGAGTTAAGTTAAACGATCATGAAAAACAGGCTTTTAAGAAGGCATATAATCGCAAGTGCTATATGTGTAAAGAAATTAAACCATCAAAGGAATTATAAATTGATCATATTATTCCACCACATAGACTTCCACAAGCTATTAATGAAAACTACATAGATAGCTCATTTGATGTAGATGCTTATTATAATTATGCTTGCATTTGTGAAGGTTGTAACAACGATAAAGATGACATACTTATTCCTAAAGTATTAGTATTATTAGAAAAAGCAAAAGCAAAAATACCAGAAGTAGAATCTGAGGTAAAAAGATTACGCAAACAAGAGCTAGAAGATCAAGAAGATCAAATTATAAAAATAGTACGTCAATGGAATAAGTTAGGTAAGTTAAATACACCAAAAATTCATGATGAACTCTCAAATATACTTAATCAATATATAAAACACAAAGTTACCAATATTACCTTACGACCAGAATCAGCAATTCAAATTATTGATAACAAATTAATAACAAATCATGAATTAGACAACTTTATAACTAAAATCCAAACTTCTCAGGAAATGGTTTTAGGTTATGGTAATAGCATATGTTTAGTTTTAGAAGAAGGTATTCAGTGTTATCCTTTATCAATATATCCATCTCATGAAATATTCTATAAGAGGGGATTTTTTACACCAAATCAAAAAGAATTAATTGTTGAATTAACCTTTTATGCTATCTTACTTAAAGATAGTAAAGCAGTTTTGATTTCTATCCCTAACGCAAATGTAGAATTTACAAACCTAGATTATAAAGAAGAAATTGAACCTGGTTATCAACTTCAACTTCCATTGGCTCACAAAAGCCACATAATTAATGGAAGAAATCCTCAAAGGGATTCTCAACAAGAAATTTTTTGGAGAAAAATTCGTTTTATATTACTTGAATTAACAAACGCTTCAAGAATTGTTATGCAATATATTAGGGAGTTGTTTAAAGATGTCAATTAATGATAAATCTAACCAACATATTAAACCGACCTAACCCCCCAACCCCCTTCCCTGCAAGGGAAGGGGGAGCAAGACTTACTCCCCTCTCCTTGTAGGAGAGGGGTAGGGGGAGAGGTCAACCATATACACAACCCCACCCATGAACAACCAACCACCAAAAAAAGACGGACTTCGTAACATAGTCATTGGACAAAAAATAAAATCCGATAAACTCGAACGCGCTAAAGAACTGCGTCGTCAAATGACACCAGCAGAAAAAATTCTGTGGGAACATCTTCGCGCTAACCGCTTGCATGGTTTACACTTTCGCCGTCAGCAAATTATTGATGGTTTTATAGTAGATTTTTATTGTCATGCTGCTAGTTTAGTAATAGAAATAGATGGAAAAATTCATGAACAACAAATAGAATATGATTTAGAAAGAGATCAAGTTTTAACAGCTAGAGGTTTACGTTTATTGAGGATTAAAAATGAAGAAATCATCAATGAACTTGATCAAGTTTTAGTGAAAATTTATCAAAAATGTAGTGAAAAGACCTAACCCCCCAACCCCCTTCCCTACCAGGGAAGGGGGAGCAAGACTTACTCCCCTCTCCTTGCAGGAGAGGGGTTGGGGGAGAGGTCAAGATCGTTGTTTTTAGGGATAATGGAAGAGCGATCGCTTGTTTTATGTATAATGAGGTAACAGTAAATATTATAACTTAATACATGGGGAAAAGTCATTTTAAGAAAGCAATATCATCTTTAGAATCTCGTATTGCTGAACATCAAGATAAAATTAAGCTAGAATTAGAGAAAGACTTTCCAGATATGGGTTTAATTTCCCATTGGGAAAAAGAAATCAAAGCATTTGAACCAGGTATCAAACAAGCATTAAAAAGATTGGGTAAAAACTAATGAAACTCGCAAATCAAAAAATTAGTAGTGAAAACTCAACACTTAATCAGTTACTAATGGAATTACAAGAAGAATGTCAAAATGTTCTTTCTCTTGTTCATCAATTACAACTTTCTGAATTAAGCGATAGACAAAAGGGTAAAATCCTCTCAGAATTATTAGTAGCATCAATTCATTTGCATTCCCATTGTGATGAAAATTGGCAAAACTTAATTTCTGATGAATTAGAAACTCTAGCAGATGATTAGTATATAAAATCTTAGTTGTTGATATTAATAAAGAGGAGATTATCAAATGGACAAACTAAATAATTATCAAAATATAATCAAACAAATCCTGAATGAATATGAAATAATTTCAGCACAAGTACCTGATCCTGATATAGATGAGGTGTTAATGTTTGATGATCAAAGAAATCAATATCTTTGGTTTAATATTGGTTGGAAAAATCGTCAAAGAGTAAAAGCAATTTCGGTTTATGTGAGAATTAAAAATGAGAAGATTTACATTGAGGAAGATTGGACGGAGGAAGGTATTGCAACGGAGTTATTAAGGGAAGGTGTTCCAAAGGAAGATATTGTTTTAGCATTTCATGATCCTGAAACTCGCAAGTTTACAGAATTTGCTGTGGCTTAATAGAGAAATATTTTGTTGGTATAATATAGGTATAGGGTGAGTTATTTGTGGACTCACCTGAATGTTTTAAAAAAGGTTAAAATATGTGCAGTACCAAATAGAATTTAAACCTAAAGCGATTAAAGATTTACAGAAAATTCCTGTAAATGACAGAGAAGGTATTATCAATAAAATTGAAGCAATGCAAGATGATTTACAAGGAGATGTGAAACGCTTAACAAATTTTACTCCAGAATATCGTTTCAGAGTAGGTGATTATCGAGTTTTGTTTGAATTAGAAGAACAAACTATAATCGTGTATAGGGTTAAGCATCGTAGTAAAGCTTATGAGTAATAGGGGGTTAAAAAATGATTGAATTACATCCTGAGTTTTTAATAAAAAATGGTGAAAAACAATTTGCTGTACTACCTTATGAGGAATTTTTGAAGATTAAGGAATTGTTAGAAGATTTGGAAGATTTAAGGGATTTACGGAATGCTAAAAATGAAGAAAAAGATTGTGTTTCAGTATCTTTAGAAGATGTGAAAAAGATGTTATAATCTTGATTGTGGCTTGAGTAATGTATAAACAGGAGAAAATTAATCCTTTTGCTGATAATTTGTATCGTTATTTGAATTTTGATCAAATTGTTGGTTTTGAGAATGAAGGGAGGGTAATTAGTAAGGAGAAGCGGCTTTGGTATAATTTAGATTAGGGTGGGTCTAGATGGACTCACCTGAAATGTTATTAAAAGGGTGACAATGCCAAGAAGCAAAATTTATATTATTGTGACAGAGTTGAAAATATTTTTGACAGGATTATAGTTTATTAGTATAATATTTTGCTGACTATTTATCTTGACTCTCTCAGAAAATATGAAATATCTCAATCAAATCATTCCTGGTGACTGCATAGAAAAATTGCCAGAAATACCTGATAAAAGTATTGATTTAGTGATTCTTGATCCTCCTTACTGGAAAGTAATTCAGGAAAAATGGGACTATCAATGGCGTACTGAAGAAGATTATGTAGAATGGTGTTTACAATGGCTGAATCAAATATCAAGAGTAATTAAATTTTCTGGTAGTTTATATCTATTTGGCTATTTAAGAAACTTGTTTCATCTATATGATTATTTAATTAAATTAGGATTTGCTTTTAGACAGCAAATAATCATAGATAAAGGCATAAAATTCATCGGAGGACGTGCAACAAAAGGTTATAAAATGTTTCCTAATGTTACAGAAAGTCTATTATTTTTTACTTTTAATAGTCAACCAGTTGTCAAAAAAATTCTCAAGGATAGACAAAAAGAATTAGGTTTAAGTGCTTTAGAAATTAATCAAAGATTAGGGGTAAAAGTTAATGGTGGAGGGATGTGGTCACTTTATACAGGAAATAATATTTTAGCGCAAATTCCCACAAAAGAAATGTGGGAAAAATTGCAAGAAATTCTGGAATTTCAACATCCTTATGAAAATATAGCACCTGTTTTTAATATTGAAATGGGCATCACTGATGTTTGGAGAGATATAGATTTTTATCAAGAAGAAAGATATCATTCTACGCAAAAGCCTGTAAACTTAATTGAAAGAATTATTAAAGCTAGTAGTAATGAAGAAATGATAATTTTAGACCCTTTTATGGGTTCAGGAACGACTGCATTAGCTTGTTTAAATCTAAATCGTCACTATATTGGTATTGAGAAAGAAGAAAAATATATTCAAGTTGCTCAGAGAAGAATTGAGGAATATACATCTAGTCTTTTGAATAGACATAGATTTTCTGAGGTAAATCATGATTTTATCAAGCAAAAAGAGACAGAATATTCTCAGCTTAAATTACCTTTTTAGTATTTTTTAATCTTTGCAAATTTTTGTAATGAATTTAGATTTGCAAAATTAATTATTTTGTTGTATTTCGTCTACTTTTACTTGATTAGTCTAGCTACAGCTATATTGTGGAACAGGCAGGATGCCTGTTATCCACTAAAAAGAATTAACTCTAATCATTTGATAGATTTAAATTTAACGATGAGGCTTATTCCAGTTTAGCAACTTATCGAAAAAAAGCGATCGCACTTAACTAAATACGATCGCTTTTCTTCCTAACTAATCTTCTCTACCCCGGCTAAATCTAAAATCGGCGCAATCAAATCTTCCCGCTTTACTGCCATAATATGCACTCCCTGACACAATTCTTTAGCAATTTGCACTTGTTCAGATGCAATTTTCATTCCTTCTTCCAGGGGATCTTTTGCTTTTGCTAATCTCTCAATAATGTGTTCAGGAATATTGACACCAGGGACCATTTTATTAATAAACTGGGCATTTTTCGCAGATTTCAACAGAAAAATTCCTGCTAAAATTGGTTTATTGTAATCACAAGCAATTTTATCCATGAACTTTTCTAATTTTTCAAAATCAGTAATTAATTGACTTTGAAAAAATTGCGCTCCGGCTGCTATTTTCTTTTCAAAGCGACTTTGCAAACCAGACCAACTTTGAGATTGAGGATCTACCGCTGCCCCTGCAAATAAGTCTAATCTACCATCAGTTAAAGGTTTTTCATGAAAATCAACACCTTGATTCATGTTTCTAATTAACTGTAATAATCGCACAGATTCTAAATCAAAAACAGCTTTGGCTTGAGGATGATCACCAGCCTTTACAGGGTCGCCAGTTAAAGCTAAAATGTTACGAATACCCAAAGCATGAGCGCCCATTAAATCAGCTTGTAATCCTATTCTATTGCGATCGCGGCAAGCAAATTGACAAATCGGCTCAATCCCATTTTGCAGTAAAATTGTCGAAACTGCTAAAGGTGACATTCCTAATACAGCGCGGCTACCGTCAGTAATATTGACAGCATGAACTCTCCCCTTAAGAGTCGCCGCCATTTCTATGGTATGGGTGATATCTCCCCCTTTGGGAGGTGCAACTTCAGCGGTAATGAGAAAATCTCCTGCTGCTACGGCGGTGCGGAAGTTGTTTAATGTACTGGTGCTATAACTATTCTGCATGATGCAAATTTAATTTTGAGGTTTTTTTAAAGGTAAACTGAATTACACTTTCTAGTTTAAACCTTAGTATGAGTCAGATCCCTGACTGGTCAAAGAGGTAAGGAATCTAACATCTATACATTTCTAATTATAACGGCACTGTATAACCTAGTGCTGCTTTTACATCTGCTAAGGTTTGATTAGCTATAGCCTCGGCTTTTTCTTTACCATCTTTTAAAACTGACTCTAAATAGCCTTTATCTGCCATTACCTCCTTATATTTATCCTGAATTGGTTTTAAAGCATTAATCGCTGTTTCTGTTAACAAAGGTTTGAATTGTCCCCAACCCATATCTGCACATTCGACCGCTACGGTTTCCTTCGTTTTTCCGGCTAATAGGGTATACAGGGTTAATAAATTATGACATTCGGGACGTTGTACATCATCAAAAGTTAAACCGCGAACTGGGTCGGTTTTACAGCGTTTAATTTTATTGACAATTTGCTCAGGTGAGTCTAAAACATTAATGCGGCTTAATTCCGAGGGATCGGATTTTGACATCTTCCGTGTTCCATCTGTCAAACTCATGACCCTTGCACCTTCCTTTCTAATTAAAGGGTCTGGTAACTTTAATACAGGTTTATTCTTAGCAAATTGATGATTAAACCTGTTAACAATATCCCGTGCTAGTTCTAAATGTTGCTTTTGATCTTCACCGACAGGAACTTTATCCGCTTGATAAAGCAAAATATCCGCAGCCATTAATACTGGATATGTCAATAAACCAGCGCTGACATTTTCACCTTGTTTAAGTGCTTTTTCCTTAAATTGAATCATGTCCTGTAGCCAATTTAAGGGAGTAATGCAGTTTAGCAACCAACAAAGTTCACTGTGGGCGGAAACATGAGATTGTACAAAAATGTGAGAATGATGTAAATCAATACCACAGGCTAGATATAAAGCCGCAATAGTGTAGGTATCAGCCGCTAAAGTGGCGGGATTATGTGGTACAGTGATGGCGTGTAAATCTACCACACAAAAGAAATTTTCATACTGGTCTTGAATTTCTACCCAGTTACGAATCGCACCTAAATAGTTACCTAAGTGTAAATTACCAGTTGGTTGAACTCCCGACAGAACGCGCTGCTTACCCATAATTATCCGTTATTTATCTCCTCTTCCCCGCTTTGTCAATGGGGCGGTTACAAAACTCATTTTAGCCGTCATTGGGTACTTAGTTATTAGTGTTTGTAAAAATTTCCCAGTCTGCTAGGTTACAGTTAGAAACTGTGAGTTAAGTTGCTGAATTTAAAATACAGTCTACAATAGACATCTGGTGAAAAAGAATATGAACCCCTTAATCTCTCTAGGAGAAAACCTAATTTTTAGAGATATCTAATTAATGTTGATCATGTTGGGTTTACTTGCGTCAACCCAACCTACAATCAAGATTACTTACCTATTAGCCAAATATTGATACATTTCCCATCTAGCATTAACTTCCGCTTGCGCTTGTTCTAGCAACAATTTCGCCACCTCCGGTTTACTTTTCGTCAACATTTTAAACCGGTTCTCCTGATACATAGATTTTTCTACAGACTCAGAAGGTGCTTTCATATCCAATTGGAGGGGATTTTTACCCTGTTCTTGTAATGCCGGATTATAGCGATATAATAACCATCTTCCTGAGTCTACTAACGCCTTTTGCTGATGTAAACCAGTGGTCATATCAATCCCGTGAGCAATACAATGACTATAGGCAATGATGATTGATGGACCATCAAAAGCTTCCGCTTCTAAAAATGCTTTGAGTGTATGTTCATCTCGCGCACCTAAAGCGACGCTGGCAACATAAACATTACCATAAGTCATGGCCATTAAACCTAAATCTTTCTTAGGTGCAGGTTTTCCACCGGTCGCATATTTAGCTACTGCGGCTTTAGGAGTAGCTTTAGAAGATTGTCCTCCGGTATTAGAATAAACTTCTGTATCCATGACCAAAATATTCACATTGCGACCTGTGGAAATTATATGATCAATTCCCCCGAAATCTATATCATAAGCCCAACCATCACCCCCAACTATCCACACACTTTTCTTAACTAAATAATCAGCGAGGGATTGGAGATTCTGGATTTTTGTCCTTTGTAAAGACGTTTTGTTGTTTGGTTGTAGAGACGTTCCATGGAACGTCTCTACATTGTCCAATATTTCATCTAATTTATGTTTAAGAATGACAATTCTTTCCCGTTGTTCCCAAATATCAGCTTCGGTTTTTTGTTCGGCTTTGAGAATTGCATTCACTAAATTATCGCCAATTTCATGACTTAATTGTGATAATAATTCTGCTGCAAATTCTGTTTGTTTATCTATAGATAAACGATAACCAAAACCAAATTCGGCGTTATCTTCAAATAAACTATTGGACCAAGCCGGACCTCTTCCTTGATCATTTTGACTCCAGGGAGTTGTGGGTAAATTTCCTCCATAAATGGAAGAACAACCGGTAGCGTTGGCAATCAGTGAGCGATCGCCAAATAATTGTGTTAATAATTTAAGGTAGGGGGTTTCTCCACAACCAGCACAAGCGCCAGAAAACTCAAACAATGGTTCTTGTAATTGTTGTTGACGAATTTGGTTCACTTTCAAAGTTTTCCGGTCAGGATTTGGTAAACTCAAAAAGAAATGCCAATTTTCTCGTTCTTGTTCCCGCAAGGGTAATTGTGGACTCATGTTAATAGCCTTGCGGGTGGGTTCGGCTTTGTTTTTGGCCGGACAGACGCTAACACAAATTTCGCAGCCTGTACAGTCTTCTGGGGCTACCTGAATGGTGAATTTCTGGTTAGCAAAACTCTTATCTTTGGCGTTAGTTGATTTAAAAGCTATAGGTGCGTTGACTAATTCACCATCTGGATAGACTTTAGCGCGAATAGCCGCGTGGGGACAAACCATCACACATTTACCACACTGAACGCAGACATCACTATCCCAAACTGGTATTTCTGCCGCCACGTTACGTTTTTCCCATTTTGCAGTACCACTGGGAAAAGTTCCGTCAGCGGGTAAAGCACTGACAGGTAAATCATCACCTTCCCAGACCATAATTTTACTGAGAACATTCTCGACAAATTTGGGTTTGGTAATTGCTAATTGGCAATTTTCCTTATTACCTATTTCCACCAGAGGAATTTCGATTTCATGGAGATTTTCTAGGGTGTTGTCTACAGCTTTTAAATTTTTATGGACAACTTCCGCACCTTTTTTACCATAAGTTTTCTGTATGGACTGTTTGATTTTAGCAATTGCTTCTTTTTCTGGCAATACTCCCGCCAAAGCAAAGAAACAGACCTGCATAATAGTGTTAATTCTATGGCCCATACCACTATTTTTCCCTACTTGACTGGCATTAATAGTGTAAACTTTAAGATTTTTGGCGAGAATTTGCTGTTTGACTTTTAAGGGGAGATTTTCCCAAACTGTATCTACATCATAAGGACTATTTAACAATAAAATCGCCCCTGGTGCTGCCGCTTTTAAAATATCAATAGTTTCCACAAATCCCCAATGGTGACAACCGATAAAATTAGCTTTGTCTATCAGGTAGGTTGAACGAATTTTTTCAGGTCCAAACCGCAGGTGAGAAACTGTCATTGAACCGGATTTTTTGGAATCATAAACAAAGTAACCTTGAGCGTTATTTTCTGTGCCTTCACCGATGATTTTGATGGAGTTTTTATTTGCACCCACAGTACCATCTGAACCCAAACCATAGAACATTGCCCGCACTACATGATCTGGTTCTGTAGAGAAATTGGCATCAAAATTTAAAGAAGTGAAACTCACATCATCATTAATCCCAATTGTAAAATGATTTTTGGGTTTAATTTGGGTGAGATTATCAAAAACACTCTTGACCATTGCAGGAGTAAATTCTTTAGAAGAAAGTCCATATCTCCCCCCAACAATTTTCGGAAATGTAGTTTTTTTCCAGCCTTCATAAATAGCCGTAACCACATCTAAATATAATGGTTCTCCTGCACTTCCCGCTTCTTTTGTTCTATCCAAAACTGCAATAGATTTGACACTATTAGGTAATGCTTCTATAAATCTAGCAATATCAAAAGGTCGGAAAAGTCGCACTTTAATAACTCCAACTTTTTCCCCTGCTTTGTTGAGATAATCTACAGTTTCATGGACAGTTTCACAACCAGAACCCATGATAACAATTACTCTTTCTGCGTCTGGTACACCATGATATTCATAGAGTTTGTAATATCTACCTGTGCGTTTGCCAAATTTATCCATAATCTTTTCAACAATATCGGCACAAACATGATAATAAGGGTTTGCACCTTCACGAGATTGGAAATAAACATCGGGATTTTGGGCTGTTCCTCGTAATACTGGTTTATCTGGAGTTAAGCAGCGTTGACGATGATTAAATATTAATTCTATAGGTATAAATTCCCGGAGATCTTCATCTGATAATAACTCAACTTTCTGCACTTCATGAGAAGTTCTAAACCCATCAAAAAAGTGCAAAAATGGCACTCTTGTTTCTAAAGTTGCACCATGAGAAATCAACGCAAAATCATGACTTTCCTGGACAGAAGCCGAACACAAAAAAGCGAAACCAGTCGCCCTAGCAGCCATAACATCACTATGATCGCCGAAAATAGATAACGCATGAGTAGCTAAAGAACGGGCAGAAACATGAAGGACAAAACTAGTTAATTCCCCCGCAATTTTGTACAAATTAGGAATCATTAATAATAATCCTTGGGAAGCGGTGAAAGTTGTACTTAATGCCCCCGTTTGTAATGCCCCGTGGACAGCAGCAGCCGCCCCTCCTTCGCTTTGCATTTGGGTGACGCTGGGAACTGTACCCCATAAATTGGGTTTATTTTCCGACATCCAACTATCAGCCCATTCACCCATATTTGAAGATGGGGTGATAGGATAAATAGCGATAACTTCGTTTAATTTGTAAGCTACACGGGCAACGGCTTCGTTACCATCAATTGTGGCATAAGATTTGTTCATGATTTTTCTTCCTGAGTCTTTTGTGGTTGTTTCAACTGTATGCAGAGAAACCAAAAAGATAAGCATTGAAATTAGCTAAAGTTAGGAAGTCAATTTGTTAGATATATGACATTTTTATTAATTATTAATTATTAGTTATTCTGACTTCTAGCCAATATTTTAATTATAGCAGATGGTGAATATACTATTTCTATTAATATTAATGTTGGGCGTTGCTGAAGTGAGGTATGAAATTGGAAAATCGAAAAAATGAAACTCTTACTCTCTGCGCCTCTGCGCCTCTGCGTGAAATAAAATCATACTCTTAATCAACAAAACCCAATATTACCTTTATTTCTTACTTTAATTTGTTGGGTTTCACTTCGTTTAACCCAACCTACACTTGATTCTATTTTATTCTTTGTTGATCAGTTTCTTGTATTGGTTCGTTTTATTACATAATCATGACAGTGGGGAATTCCTCACCTCTTTGCCGGGTATACACACCAAAAAACAATTTGCAAGCTTTGTTAATAATCTGTTATATTTATTTACATAAGGTTACAAAAAGTAAAAAACCGAGGTTCTCAAATGACTATTTTAATCTCTCTATTGGTTGTTGGTTGGGTAGCAGCTTCCGTTATTGGTTCTTTAGCATACTTCATGGGTGAACAAAGCAAGCCCATTCACGAACGTAATTGGGCTTCTGATAAATTTGAAGCTTTAGCTAAATCTATTACTGGCTTAGATATAGACTATGCCCAACGCACCCCGGCCTATGCTATAGATGCTTACAACAGCCGTAACTTACCTCAATAGTATTTAATGGCAGCTTGACAAGATGTGCATAAAAGTAACCCCCAGGATTATAACTGGGGGTTTTGTTTTTCTAGATATAGACCCGACATGAAGAAAAAGACGGGGATCTGGCTATGACTCCATTAAAATACAGGACGATAAACGCGATAGTTAATATTGGGGAAAATATTATCTATTGACTCGACTTTTTCCAACCAACCGCTATCAACTTTACCCACTTTGACATCTTCATACAATTTATTAAAGCGCATTAAATGTGATCTAGTTCTTCTCAAAGCATAGGGAACCATTGTTCCTGTACGCATAATAAAAGCCCAGTCAGAAGATTGTGCTAATAACAATTCTCGCGCAGCTTGGTTAAGTGCCTTCAATTGTAACTCATCTTCTGCTTCCATTTGAGAAATTTCAATCATCCTTTCCGCAGCTTTATGTAAATGTGGGTAAACCCAAGCATTAGTATCATTTAACCAATATTCATGAAAGCCCTTAAAACCCCAACTTGACTGAGAAGGACGACATACTTGCTGATGAGGATTAGCGCGTAAGTAATCGGATAAATGGGTCATTTCATAAGTTTTTTGATCATACCATGACTTACGGAACAGATAATCAATAAACCAAGGACCCTCATACCACCAGTGACCAAATAACTCCGCGTCATAGGGAGAAACAATAATTGGTGGCCGACCCATCATACCGTGTAAATGACCAGTTTGCTGCTCACGATTATACATGAAATTAGCAGCGTGATCTGCGGCCTTTTCCTTGGCCCAGTAAGGATCATAAAGGGCTTTATCCGCAAGACCCAAGCCCCGACCAGTAATTTTATGATACTTAATACCTGTATTTTTCCGCTGACCATTGGGCATAATATAGGGCTTAATATACTCATATTCAGCTTCCCAACCCAAATCTTTATAAAATTCCCGGTATTCTGCTGCACCAGGATAACCCACCTCAGAAGACCATACTTGCTGAGAAGACTCATGATCCCGACCAAAAGCTGCTACACCAGTCTCCGTAAAAATTGGGGCATAACTACCAAAACGCGGGCGGGGACGAGCGTATAAAATACCATGTCCATCTGTGAGGAAATAACGTAAACCAGCATCAGCCAGCATTCGTTCTACACCCTCATAATAGGCACATTCTGGCAACCAAATACCTTTAGGGGCTTGGCCGAAGGTTTCCGCATAATGTTCACAAGCTACCTGAATTTGCGCCCATACAGCCTGGGGGTACATTTTCATTAATGGTAAGTAGCCATGGGTAGCACCACAGGTGATAATGTCTAAATTATTACTATCTTGGAACTGTTTAAATGCTGTAACTAAATCACCTTGATAACGTTCCCATAACTCTCGTGCTTCATTAAACTCAGTTGCATAATGTTCCGCTAAATAACGAACATGACCATTATGGATATTGCGCTCTGCTTCTAATTCTACAAGTTCCTCTAATTGAGCTAGATGAGCATCATAGCGTTCTTGTAATAGAGGATCACGAAGCATGGACACTAAGGGTGGTGTCATACTCATAGTGAGTTTAAAATCAACCCCGTCTCGCTTTAAGCCTTCAAATACTTTTAATAAGGGAATGTAAGTTTCTGTAATCGCTTCATACAGCCATTCTTCTTCTAGCACGTAGTCACTTCCCGGATGACGAACGAAGGGTAGATGTGCGTGAAGTACAAGCGCGACGTAGCCTATAGCCATAATATTTTTTCTGTGTGGTACTTGGAGGTTACAGACAAAAAGTCTGTGGGGGGAAATTAAGAATATTTTAAGACCATAAGGGTCATGTCGCTTCACCCCAATTGAAAATTCTTGAGTTAATAGTTAATTGCTAATTTCTAATTTCTCAGTGGGAATTTTTTTTCAATCTTCTTCACTGTCTTGATATAAGTTCTGTAAGTCTTGTAATTGGGTTTTCCGGGAAACTCGACGATATTTTTTACTTTCTAGTTTTGGTTCGTACTGACTTTGACCTTTGCCCTTAGATATTAATTTTAAACTTGATTCCGGGTCAGACTGTTGATTAATCTGGTTTTGATGAGCGATCGCATCATCTAAAAATTCTAAATAATGCTGATATCTTTCCCAATCTCCACTAACAGCACAATTAGGTTCATCTTTATGTATACAATTGCTAAAGCGGCAATGGTCAACAGCCAGACGTTTTCTAGCCTCTGGAAAATAGTGAATTAGTTCTTGAGGGCTACAATCTAAATCAGGTTGATTAAAACCGGGAGTATCTGCCAATAAACCACCTTTTGGCATTGCAAATAATTCTACATGACGGGTAGTATGACGACCACGAGCTAATTTACCAGAAACTTCCCCCACCCGCAAATTAGCATCAGGAATCAAACTATTAATCAAGCTAGACTTTCCCACACCCGAAGGACCTGCAATCACAGTAATTTTATCCTGCAAATATGTGGCTATTTGATTGATATTAATGTGATTCTGAACACTAATAAATAAAGGTTGATAGCCCCAAGCCAGGAGACGGTCATTAATTTGTTGCTTTTCCAGAGAGGAAATTAAATCACACTTATTTAAACATAATAGCACATCAACACCAGTAGACTCAGCCTTGATTAAAAATCTACTTAATTGTA
Organism: Anabaena sp. 54; assembly: GCA_900299285.1. Taxonomy (GTDB): domain Bacteria; phylum Cyanobacteriota; class Cyanobacteriia; order Cyanobacteriales; family Nostocaceae; genus Dolichospermum. The sequence goes on from OMJF01000278.1 coordinate 23,782, forward strand.
CAGGTTCTAAGGGAGGATCAGCAACAGCAAACACCAGCAGAATTTGATTGACATTAGCGATCGCTGGGCGATTTAATTGACTATAACGGGGTAAAACCTCAGCCACAGCCCCTCGTCCTCCAACCCAATCTGGTTCTTCAACAATAACACGATCTCCCACCATTACCTGTTGACCAATTTTTTTGAGGCGTGTTCTCCGCGTACATAGAAGAATCAAAGCTTCAGGTCTTATTTCTGACTCATCCATTTGTACGCGATAAAAATTCGCCTGTACAGCCAACACCGTACCCAATAACTGTCCAGTAGCGACAATTTCCCTTGTCATTCCCTAACAACCGGACGACGAATAACCAGGGAAAAATAGCCCGAACAGTCCGTAATTTGTTCTACAACATAACCAGCCATAGTCAGACTATCAGGAACTTGTTCTATAGGTTCACCTGCATCTAACCAGACCTCCAGTAAACCACCAGGGAGGATTTTTTCCAAATACAGTTTTGTCCGCACAAAATTAATTGGACAAGGAGTACCACGTAAATCAAGTTGAGCGTCAGGGGTTAATATAGAAGACTCACTCATGACTTAAACAAGCCTCCCAAGAATCCCTCTAAACCACCTTTACCTGTTCTATCTCCCTTAATTTTAGCCAGTTTTTCCAGGAGTTCCCGTTCCTCTGGGAGGATCTTAGTAGGAATATCAATTAACACCGTCAACATTTGATCACCCCTACTCACGGGATTACCTAGACGAGGGACACCACGATTTTCTAATTTCATCACCGTATTTGGTTGAGTTCCTGGGGGAATTACCAACTCCACTAGACCATCTACCGTATTTACCTCCAAACGACAACCTAAAATTGCTTGTAGGTAGCTAATTTTAATTTCCGAGATAATATTAATACCATCTCGACGAAATTCCTGATCTTCATTGACAAATAAGTAGACATATAAATCACCAGCAGGTCCACCTCGCCCGCCCGCATCTCCTTCTTGGGAAATTCTTAATCTTGTGCCATTGTCCACCCCAGCGGGAACATTAATTTTAAGTTTTTTTGTGACTTGATTCGCGCCTTTACCACCACAAGCATCACATTTATCCTCAACTACCGTTCCCGTGCCATCACAAGTGGGACAAGTTGATACTTGGGTAAAGCTACCAAATGGAGTTCTTGTGACTCGTCTCACCTGACCTGAACCACTACAAGTTCCACAAGGTCGGGGACGAGTTCCTGGTTTAGCACCCGAACCATTACAAACTTCACAAGTTTCTAAATGGGAAATGCGAATTTCTTTTTCCCCACCAAATATCGCTTCCCGAAAATCTAATTTCAGGTCTAGGCGCAGATCATCACCCCTCACCGGTCCACTACGCCTTCTTTGTTGAGGTTGTCCCCCAGGTCCACCACCAAAGCCGCTGAAAATGCTTTCAAAAATATCAGCAAAACCACTCATGTCATCTTGGAAACCAGCACCAGATGCTGCTGCTCCAGAAACACCAGCTTCACCAAAGCGGTCATAACGAGCGCGAACTTCTGGTTCTGACAGCACTTCATAGGCGCGGTTGATTTCCTTAAATCGTTCCTCCGCCCCAGACTCTTTGTTAACGTCTGGGTGATATTTTCGGGCTAGGCGGCGATAAGCCTGTTTAATCTGTTCTTTGTCGGCGTCACGAGAGACACCCAGGGTTTCATAATAGTCGCGGGCCATATAGCAGGGTTAAAAGTTATAAAGTACCGATAGGGTGGCTTTAGCCGTGGATAGTAGCTAGTAGGTTTAAGGTAACACTTTAATTTTTGTTAATAATTAATCTTATTGGTATTTTTTTGCTAAAGTTTGCTCATAAGCACAAAAATCTAGATTTTCAGACTAATACGTACAAATGTACCTAAAGATCATGATCTGGTTTTGGTCTTTGACCTATTTTGTCTATAGGACAATCTTAGTCAAATTTCTATTTTTAATCGAATCATAGCACTCATTAATGATTAATTATTAATTATTGCTGCTAATTTTGATTAACCTTTTATCATTGTGCTATTCAGATGTTGAAAAACCCACCCATGGATAATGGGGACTAGCCGTACTATTAGGTGTGGAAAACCTAACCTGTACTTTTTGGGAAATTTGTGATATGTCTGTTGCCAATGGGTCCGAACTGCTGATACTGTTCAAGAACAGTTATTTTCCTTTATCGGTTCGTTCATAAATATCCGTACCAATAGCAAAGAGGGTTTGTTGAAACTCCTCTAAAAGTGTTTTCAACTGTGTTAGAGATATATTAGAGTTTTTCATTGCCATTTCTAGCTGGTCAACTTGAATATTGGCCAGGTTTATCAGTTGCTCATTCAGTAAATTGCGGTTATCCCGTAATGTGGACTCATAACTGAATAACAAGTTATCAGCTTGATTTTTGAGCCGCACAAATTCTTTATGTCTTTGGTCTTCTTCGACAAACAACTCCGCTTCTTTCCGCATTTTATCAACTTCAGTGGTACTTAAACTGCCAGTATCAATAATACGGATACTTTGTTTTTTTCCTGTACCTTTATCTTGTGCTGCTACACTGAGGATACCATTGACATCAATTTCAAAAGCTACTTCAATTTGTGGTATACCACGAGGAGCAGGAGGAATGCCACTGAGGAAAAATTTTCCCAGACTTTTATTATCTTTTACCATTGCCCGTTCTCCTTGCAGCACATGAATTTCTACGGAGTTTTGTCCATCAACAACTGTGGAAAATACTTGGGATTTACTTGTAGGAATGGTAGTATTACTTTCAATAATTTTTGTGAATATTCCTCCTAATGTTTCAATTCCTAATGATAGTGGTGTAACATCTAAAAGCAGTAGATTAGTTAGTTCTCCTGCCAAAACTCCTGCTTGGATAGCAGCACCTAGCGCTACTGCTTCGTCTGGGTTAATGGAACGATCTAAGGCTTTACCATTGAAGAACTTAATTAATGCCTTCTGTACCGCAGGAATACGAGTAGAACCACCTACTAAAATAACTCTATCTATAGTTTCTGGGCTGAGTTCGGCACTTTTGAGGGCTTGGACAATTGGTTCTATAGTACGCTCAACTAAATGCTTGGTCAGTTGTTCAAATTGAGCGCGACTGAGTGCCATCTCCAGGTGCTTTGGTCCTGTAGTATCAGCAGCGATAAATGGTAGGTTGATAGAGGTGCTAATCATGCTGGATAGTTCAATCTTAGCTTTTTCAGCCGCCTCCCGCAGTCTTTGCATTGCTATTTTATCTTGGGTAATATCTACTTTCTCTTCTGCCTGGAATTGTTCCACCAACCAGCGGACTATAGCATTATCAAAGTCATCTCCTCCTAAGTGGTTATTACCAGAGGTAGCTTTGACTTCAAATACTCCACCTCCAAGTTGGAGTATGGATACGTCAAATGTTCCCCCTCCCAGATCAAATACTAAAATTAACTGCTCTTGATCTTGTTTGTCTAAACCAAAAGCTAAGGCCGCTGCGGTGGGTTCGTTGATAATTCTTAATACTTCTAAGCCTGCAATAGTACCAGCATCTTTTGTTGCTTGTCTTTGGGCATCTGTAAAATATGCTGGTACGGTAATTACTGCTTTTTCTACCTTGTCATTTAGGAAGCTTTCTGCATCTTCCCTGATCTTTTGCAAGATCATCGCTGATATTTCTTGAGGTGTGTAGTTCTGTTGGCGAATTTGCACGTCTACGGTATCATCTCTACCTTTGACGCAGTTATAAGAAACACGACCGCGCTCTAATTCTGTTTCTTCCCAACGGCGGCCAATGAATCTTTTAATACTGTAAACTGTATTTTCTGCATTAGTTACTAACTGTCGCTTGGCTAAACATCCGATTAAACGCTCTTTGTTTCTATTAAAACCTACTACACTAGCAGTAGTGCGTTTACCTTCGGAGTTAGGGATTATTATTGGTTGTCCAGCTTCTAAAACAGCCACACAGCTATTAGTAGTGCCTAAATCGATCCCAATCACTTTTACCATTGCTGCTCGTTCAATTATTTAACTTGAGTCATTTTCGGCTTGAGGAATAATTCATCGTATTTTCATCAAACTACTGTAAGTAAGGTTGACCATGAATACGGGTTTAGTTCACATCTAAACCGTATTACTACGATTTAGAATGTTTCTTGACTGTTATTTTAGTTAGACTGAATCTTTTGGGGAGGAAGATACATCTTCTTTGGGAGCAGCTACTTTCACCATAGCATGACGCAGAACTCGGTCTCCAAAATAATACCCGCGAACTAACTCTTCTAAAACTGTTCCTTCTGGATGTTCGTCCGTGGCCTCTCGCATCACAGCTTCATGTAAATTCGGGTCAAATTGTTGACCTTCAGGACGCATGGGTGCTACCCCTAACCGTTTTAGACAATCCACTAATTGTTTATAAACCCCTTGATAACTTTTATGAATTGTCATTTCTCCTTCGCTTTGGGGTTTGAGGTGCGATCTGGCTCTCTCAAAATTATCAACTACAGGCAGCAATTCCGTAATTGTATTTCGCTTTACCTGTAGATCTATTTCTTCTTTTTCCTTGCTTGTACGCTTGCGGTAATTTTCAAAATCTGCTGCAATCCGCATATATTGAGTGCTACGTTCTTCTAGTTGTATTTTAAGAGACTCAATTTGCCCAGTCAAATCCGACAAAGCCGCAATATTGATTTCGACTTTTTGTGACCTATCTTGGTCAATTTCTTCAGCAACTGGAATATCTTGCACTTGATTAAATTGTTGAAATTGCTCCACTGTTTGTTCACTTGCCTCGTGATCAAATTCGTTAGGGTTAATTTCGGACGGGAATTCACTTTTCATACAAATACTTAGTAAATTAGAAACTGCTATGTAAATCCTAGACAAAGCTAGAAATGGGAGCGGTTATTTTTCAGTAAATTTACGCACAAAAGTTTGACGTAATATCACTTTGTTGTTAGCATCTAAAAAAACTATCACTATTATTGCTTTGTTTGAGCGTAAGTAATAGTTTGATTAAACACTTCAGATAATTCACATTGTATATGAATTACTAACTTTGCGCCACAAAAAAATAGTCCCAGTTTTTTATGTTTAGCATTAAAAAACCTCCATTGTCAACCCTAGAACACCGATGGGCTAGGATAAATTCCACATCCCTGTGTTGGGTTTTCCATAAAGAGAGATACCGGGCTTTTTTAAGAAGTCGCATATCTGGTTTATCTAGTTTACTCCGGTTCAACACCCAAAGCACGTAATTGAGAAATTAAACGTTCATTTTTTAGGCGTTCCTCTTCTGCCCGTTGGCGTTCCCTTTCGGCTCTTTGATACAGCACTTTGTGTAACGGTTTGGTACAATAGTTGAGAAGATAAAAGTAAAAAATTAAAATGAAACCCTACTCAGTAGATCTGCGGGAGAAAATTA